>NZ_NWQG01000047.1:0-65676 GCF_002529485.1 Mesorhizobium sanjuanii | reverse complement strand
GACGAATTGAGCAGCTTGTAGACCGGCGAGCCGGTGTCGCGCACCGAGGACGTCCGGGTGTTGTCGACGTTGGCCTGCTTGTTGATGTCGGTCCCGCCAACATTGTCGTTGCGGGCGTAGGCGCTGCCAGCGGCAATCAAAAGAGCGGCGGCAGTAAGAACAATCTTCTTCATTTTTGGTACTCCTGAATTTCCGTATGCCGGGATTTCGTATCCCGGCAGGGCGGCGGCAACCCGCCGTTCCCTGTCTGATCGACCATGATCTTGCCGAACCCAGGGTTCGGGACCATGAGTCTCAATCGGTTTATTATCTGCCGAAGAGGTTACGGTCGCTGCCCTGGTTGACGGGCTTCTCGGCAGCAGCTTCCGACTTCTGAGTGGAAGCCGTGTACGAGCTGTCGACCGCGGCGGCCGGCTGGTTGACGCCGTCGGAACCATAGTGGTCGCTGCCATTGGCAAAGGCGCTGCCCGAAATGGCCAGAACGGCGGCAGCAAGAACGAACTTTTTCATTTTAATACTCCAGAATTTCTGAATCCGAGATTCCGGGCGGCAGGCAATCCGCCGCCCCCTGATCTCAGTTGTTAGCGGTTGCCGAACAGGTTGCGGTCGCTGCCCTGAACGACGGGCTGCTCATCAGCGTGCGCCGACTTCTGAGTGGAAGCCGTATACGTGCTGTCGACTGCTGCGGCAGGCTGGTTCGCACCATTGGAACCGTAGTTGTCGCTACCAGCGAAGGCGCTGCCGGTGATGGCCATAAGGGCGGCGGCAGTAAGAGCGATCTTTTTCATTTTTGATACTCCAGTATCTCAGTTTTTGCGTCCGTCTAGCGGCGTGTCCTGGGAGGAATTCGCGTCGTTCGAACAGCCGCGATGTGGGTGGGTCGATCGCCGGTTTCCAATCACGAAGTTGTTTCGTGTGGACCATGACTCTGCATCTTGAAATTGTACCAAGAGCCCCCACTACCAATTTTTTTGTCAGCAATATCAATCTGCTATTACAAATCGCCTACGGATCACCAAGTGTGTCGGAGCGCCAGTGTTCACACCGTCCTGCACGCAGCGTCAACAGAAACGAACCGTTCGGTTCGATTTTAGAAGCAGCTAATAGTCACCTTTGGAAACTGCAAACCTTTTTTGCCCCCGCCGCAGTTCGGATTCGACGGCGACGGCAGCCGACAATGGCAGCCGGCAAAATGAGGTTCCGCCCTGCATTACCAGCTCGCAGGTTTCGCCGGCCGTGTCGCGCCGCATGGATACGATGTCGCTTTCATGCCGACAGCCGGCGGGCGGTCGTGATTAGATCATGGCATCTCAGGTGCCGCTTCGTGACGACGGGGCGGAGAATTGGGAAGCCGGTCAGAGTCCGGCGCTGCCCCCGCAACGGTGGTGGAGTTCAAGTCGCAACGGGAGACCACTGGGCCACGGCCTGGGAAGGTGTCGCGACGAGTCCGCGAGGACAACTCCTGAGCCCGGAAACCAGCCCGAGGTGATTGAACTCGACTGATCGCGGTGGGCGGTCAAGAGGCGGATAGGTCATGCCAGCCGTTCGCCGGCCTGCGCCGATCCTTACCTCCATCACCACCATAGTCAGTCCTTAGCCAAAAGGACAGGACATGGACACGCGCAACGACATGCTGAGGCTCTTGCACAGCCGCAGGGAAGGCTTTTCGCTCGAACAACCCTTCTACACCGATCCTGAGTTCTTCAAGCTCGACATGGAGCTGATCTGGTATCGCGACTGGCTGTTTATCGGCCATGATTGCGAATTGCCGAAGCCGGGCAGCTATATCACCGCCCAGATCGGCGACTATCCGATCGTGCTGGTGCGCGACCAGCAAGGCAAGATCAACGCCTTCCACAATTCCTGCCGCCATCGCGGCAGCCGTGTTTGCAACGCCGACAGGGGCACGGCGGCCAAGCTCGTCTGCCCCTATCACCAGTGGACCTATGAGCTGGACGGAAGGCTGCTGTTCGCCCGCCAGATGGCGGACGGTTTCGACAAGAGCCAGTTCGGCCTGAAGCCGGTCGCCTGCGAAAGCGTCGGCGGTTACATCTTCATCTGCCTGGCCAAGGAGCCGGCAGACTTCGCCCCGATGCGAGCGATGATCGAGCCCTATCTGCTGCCGCATCGGCTGCGCGAGGCAAAGGTCGCCTTCGAATCGACCATCGTCGAGAAGGGCAATTGGAAGCTCGTCTGGGAAAACAACCGCGAGTGCTATCATTGCGCCGGCAACCATCCGGAACTCTGCAAGACATTCCCGGAAGCGCCGACCGTGACCGGCGTACAAGGCGCCGACAGCGACCCGGAGATGCTGGCGCACTGGGCCAAATGCGAGGCGGCGGGCCTGCCGAGCAAGTTCCGCATCGATCCGGCCGGACAGTATCGCGCCACCCGCGCGCCGCTGCTGCGCGACGCCGTCAGCTACACGATGACGGGCAAGCGCGCCGTGAAGAGGAACCTTTCCGACAGCGTTGCCACGGACCGCATCGGCTCGCTGCTGCTCTACCATTATCCGACGACTTGGAACCACATACTCGGCGATCACGCCGTCACGTTCCGCGTGCTGCCGATCAGCGCCACGGAGACGGCTGTCACCACCAAATGGCTGGTCCACAAGGATGCGGTCGAGGGCGTCGATTACGATCTCGCCGAACTCACCCATGTCTGGACCGAGACCAACGACCAGGACCGCCGCATCGTCGAGGAGAACGCTTTCGGCATCCTTTCGCCGGCCTATGAGCCCGGTCCCTATTCGGAACTGCATGAAGGCGGCGTCATCCAGTTTGTCGAATGGTACGCCGCCTTCATCGGGCCCCGCCTTACCGAAGGCGAACGGCCGGCGCTTCGCAGCGTCGCCTGAGAGGTGAGGGGATGAATGCTATGACCGACCTTGGCCTCTACCGCCACCTCGACGAGATGGCGCCGTGGAACGACCGGCTGCAGGTGCTGGAGGTGATCGGCGTCAGCGACGAGGCGCCTGACGTGAAGACCTTCACCTTCCGCTCCGACAACCAGACCTGGTTCCGCTACAAGCCCGGGCAATTCGTGACGCTGGAACTGCCGAGCGCCGACGGTCCGCTGATGCGCACCTATACGCTGTCGTCCTCGCCGTCGCGACCGTTCTCGATCGCGGTGACGGTGAAGGCGCAGGCCGGCAGCATCGGCACGCGCTGGATGTTCGACAATCTGAAGCCCGGCGTTCATGTGAAGGCCTATGGGCCGGCGGGCGATTTCTCGTTGCATAGTCATCCTGCCGCCAAATATCTGTTCATTTCGGCCGGCTCCGGCGTGACCCCGATGATGTCGATGCTGCGCTGGCTGAACGACTGCGCGCCATGGACCGATGTCGGCTTCGTCAACTGCGCGCGGCGCGCGGAAGAGATCATCTTCCGCAAGGAGCTCGAACTGCTGGGCAGCCGCATGCCGGGGCTGACGCTCGGCTTCATGATCGAGGAGCGCTCCAGCCGCGAGGGCTGGTTCGGCCATATGGGCCGGATCGACGCGATCCGGCTGCCGCTCTTGGCACCCGATTTCCGAGAGCGCGAAATCTTCTGCTGCGGCCCCGATCCGTTCATGCGCGCGGTGCGGCAGATGCTGGAGGCCGCCGGCTTCGCCATGGACAACTACCACCAGGAAAGCTTTGCCGCACCCGCGATGGAGGAATTACCGGCTCCCTTTGCGTCGCCGGCAGGCGGTGGGACCGAGATGCCCGCCGCGGCCGCAACGCCGATCCGGTTCTCGCTTTCGGATGTCGATGCCGAATGCGTTGCCGGCCAGACGGTGCTGCAGACGGCGCGCGCCTCGGGCGTCAGAATCCCCGCGGCCTGCGAGTTCGGCCTGTGCGGAACCTGCAAGGTGAAGAAGATCTCGGGCAGCGTCGAGATGAGCCACAATGGCGGGATCCTCGACCACGAGATCGAAGACGGCTTCATCCTGGCCTGCTGTTCGAAGCCATTAACGGCGATCGAGATCGAAGCCTGAGGGATATTTCGACCATTTGTCCCGTGCAAGTGTGCCGAAGGGGTCGTTGATCGGCACTCTATCTTGCCAAAGAAGGGTCGACTGGCTAGATGCTTTCATCAGCGGTGGGGTAGGTCGCGACGACCGGCGATTCGCATCCCGTGCGTCCGAGGCGGGGATTAAACGATGCAACAATTGGTCTACGCGGTGGCGAGCAAGGACATCGTTTTTGAGTCCTTCGACGGCGAAGCCGTCGTGCTCGACCTTTCCACCGGGAAATATTTCGGCTTCTCCGATTCGGGCAGCAGGGTCTGGGAAGCGCTGTCATCAAGCGTTGCCGCCCACGCGCTGGTCGGGCAGACGGCGGGCGGGGCGACAATAAGGTTGGCCGAGCTCGAGAGCTTCGTTGCACAACTGCTCGAATTCGGCCTGCTCGTGCCCGCGGCCGATGCCACCGCGCAACCCATTTCGGGCGCCCTTCTTGCGGAACTCGCCGGCACCAGCGAGCCGCTCAAGGTCGACATCCATGACGACCTTGCCGATCTTATCGTGGTCGATCCGATCCATGAGGTCGAGGAACCTCGGGGCTGGCCGGCGGTCAAACAGGCGTCCTGAAACACTAGGGCGGCCGCCCCTTCGCCACATCCGGGCGATACTGGAACATGTCAGCCATGCCGCGCGTCACCCTCCAATCCCTGCCGGACTATGCCCGCTATGTGCTGGCCGCGGCGGAAGACGCCGCTTCGAGCTATGCCGTCACCGCGAAGGCCGACTTGCCGCGGCTGGAGTTGACGGCGCATCTCAGCCCCGGCCCGCTGGCGGCGGCAATCGATCAGGCTTTTGTCCAGGCTCGGGACGACCGAACCGCAACAGGCGACTGCCGCATTTTCGTTGCCGACCCCAACATTGAAGGCATTCCCGTCCCGGCGAGCTGGGGTCAGGCCCATTTCACGCATCATAGCTTCGCCACCACGCTGGCCGAGGCCGGATTGCGCGGCAACCACTATCACGACCTGGACTTCTGGCAGTTCTACGATCCGGAGCGCCGCATCGGCGTGCAGTTGATGGCATCGCCCGAGGCTTTTCCGCCATGGGAGCCCGGTGCGCCGCTGCGCGCCTTCCTGCACTGGGAGTATGCGGCGCGCGGCATGCGGCTGGCCCATGCCGGCACGCTGGGCCTCGATGGCAAAGGCATTCTGCTGGCCGGCTCGGGCGGAGCCGGGAAATCGGGAACGGTCGTTGCCGGCCTGCTCAACGGACTGGACAGCGTCGGCGACGACTATGTGCTGATCGATGCGGCCAATGGCGTGAGAGCCCATCCGCTGTTCGCGACGCTGAAGCAGGACCCCAAAGGCTTCCAGCGGCTCGAGCTGAAGCACAGGCTAACGTCTTATGGTGCACTGAACTGGCAGGGCAAGCATCAGTTCCGCATCGATGACATCGCGGCGCGGCCAGTGCCCGCAAGTCTGGATATCGTCGCGCTGCTGGTGCCACATATCGGCGGAGGTGAGGCAAGCTCGATCATGCCCGTGTCGCGCAAGGACGCCATGATTGCATTGGCGCCGTCCGGAATCGCCCAGATGCCAGGCGAGCGGGAAAGCGGCTTTCGCTTCTTCAGCGACCTCACGCGCCTGCTGCCATGCTACCGCCTGTCACTGGGGACGCGACCGGAGGAGATCGCCGGGACGATTTCGGCGTTTCTCGCGCGGAGTGCGCCATGAAGCTGAGCGTGATCATGCCCGTCTACAATCGCGAGCGCTATATCGTTTCCGCGCTGCGCTCGCTGCTCAGGCAACGCGACGCCGCCAATCTCGATATCATCGTTATCGACGATGGCTCGACCGATAGCACGGCCGATGCCGTGCGCGCCATGATGAGCGAAGCGTCCTGCATTCGCCTGTTCCGGCAGGCGAATATGGGTGTCAGCAAGGCGCGAAACAGTGGGCTGCGGCGGTTGCTGCCGCAGACGGAGTTGGTGTCGTTTCTTGATTCCGACGACATCTCACCTGCCGGGCGCTTCAAGGCCGATCTTGCCTGCTTCACGGCCGATCCCGGCCTTGACCTGACCTATTCGCTGATGATGCTGGTCGACAGCATAGACGATGAGGCGCTGGAACCTGCCGCCGGCTGCCGCTCGATGATGCTTCGCGGGCTTTCGCTGAGTGCCGGGATATTCAGCCGGAAGCTCATCGAGCGAACCGGCGTCTTCGACGAGGCGTTCAGGCAATCCGAAGACACCGACTATTTGTTGCGCGTCTTCGAAAGCGGCCCCCGATACACGCTGCCCGACACCGTGGCGATCTATTACCGGCGTCATCCAGGCAATGCGACCAGGGAGCAAGGTGTCCCGGTCCGCGAATATCTGCGCGCGATCCACAAATCGATGCGGCGGCGCAAGGCCGATCCTTCGCTCCATCAGGTCGAGGGTATTTTCGAACTTAGGAGCCCGGCCGATTGGCAATTCACGTGACATATCGAAGGAGAGGATCGTTGCCCCCCGGAAACCTGGCCGGAGCAGGTCGCGCTGCCCTGGCGCAATTGCAGGGTGAAGCATGAAACTGAGCGTGATCATGCCTGTCTACAACCGCGAACGCTATGTCGGCGCGGCGCTGCGTTCGCTGCTCAGGCAATGCGATGACGCCGATCTCGACATCATCGTGGTCGATGACGGCTCGACCGACGCATCGGCAGAGGCGGTTCGCTCGCTGATCGAGCAGGCGCCATGCATCCGCCTGTTCCAGCAAGCCAATATGGGTGTCACCAAGGCGCGCAACGCCGGGCTGCAGCAATTGCTGCCGCAAACGCGGCTCGTCTCGTTTCTCGATTCGGACGACATCTCGCCCGCCGGCCGCTTCAGAGCCGATCTTGCCTGTTTCGCGGCCGATCCCGACCTTGACCTGACCTATTCGCGGATGACGCTTATAGACAGTATAGACGACGAGACGCTGGAACCGGCCGCCGACAGCCATTCCATAACCGTTCGCGGGATTCATCTGTCCGCCGGCATTTTCTCACGAAACCTTGTCGAGCGGATCGGCGGCTTCGACGAGGACTTCAACCAAGCCGAGGACACCGACTACCTGCTGCGCGTCTTCGAGAGCGGCCCGAGATTCCTCATGCCCGATACTGTTGCCCTCTACTACCGACGCCACCCCGGCAACATGACCAAGGAAAAGAACGTGCCGTTTCGCGAATTCATGCGCGCCATCCACAAATCGATAAAGCGGCGCAAGGCCAATCCTTCCCTGCACGCCGTCGACGGTATATTCGATTTCAAAGACCTCGCGCATTGGCGTTTCCTGTGATGGGGCGTTTCCTCTAATGTCCGGCTACGGCGTCGTTATTCCAGCCTTCAACGCGGCCACCACCATCGCCGAGACGTTGAGATCGGTCGTGGCTCAGTCGATCGAGCCCGACGCCATCGTCGTCGTCGACGACGGCTCGACCGACGACATGGCGGCTGTGATCAATGCGCTGGACCTGAAGGTGCGGTTGCTGCGCCAGGAAAACGCGGGGCCGGGCAGCGCCACGACCAGAGGCGTTGCCGCGCTGTCGACGCCATTTATCGCGACGCTCGATGCCGACGATTTGTGGTTGCCGACCAAGATCGAAGAACAGCTTACGCATTTCAGACTTTTTCCGAAGACGTCGGGCGTTTTTACCCATTGGTGCAACTTCCGCCACGACCGGCCCGATGCTCCAGAGGCCGTCACCGTGCCCGGCTGGTCGCGTTCGACAATGATGATCCGCCGCGAGGTCTTCGATGTTGTCGGGCCGATCGTCGATCCGCCCGGTGGCCGCGGCGAAATGATCGACTGGATCGCCCGGGCGCGGGAGGAGGGTCTGGTTCTCGACATGCTGGACGAGGCGCTGACATTGCGTCGCATCCGGCCCGGCAGCCTGTCCTATGGGCGCGATGCCACGCGCGACCGCGGCTATCTCGAGGTCGCCCGGCTCGCCATGCAGCGGGCCCGAAACAGGGCGGAACGTAGTTGATGGCCAGGACAATGCGGCGTATCGGCCGCCGGTTTCCGGACTATGGCTGGTCGTGGCCGACCGGCAAGCTCGACCAATTGCTCAAGGCTGCGCTTCTTCCCGATGAAGAAGCGGCCTGCCAATGCGCCATGCGCTGGCTTGACGAAAACGACATCGACCTCGTCTCCTTTCGCGAGCACCGGCTGCTCGCCGCCATTTCCGACAGGTTCGGCAGGAAGCTTGCCGTCCATGCCGCCTACCCGCGCCTTGTCGGCCTGCAGAAGATGCTGTGGACCAAATCGCGGATGGCGATGCGCGAGGCCGAGCCGGCGCTGAAGGCTATGGTGGAGGCCGGATCGGAGGTCATGCTGATCAAGGGCGCCAGCCGCATTGCCGTCGATGCGTCGGCGCAGCGCGGCCGGGTGGCGCATGACATCGACATATTGGTGCGCCCGCAGGACATGGTCACAGCCTTTGACGTGCTGCGCGACCGCGACTGGCAGATCGCCACCGGCGTCAGCCCGCAATATTTGCGGGCCAGACTGTTGTCCGTGCGCTCGATGAACTTCTTCAAGGGCAGCTTCGGCGACATCGACCTGCACCAGTTCGGCTATGACGGATCTCAATCAAGTTCGGAAGACGATCTGGCGATCTGGCGCCGCGCAATAGCGGCCGAATTCAGCGGCGTCAGCGTGTCTGTTCCCTCGCCGGCCGATCGCATCGCGCTCGCCATCGCGCATGGCGGCCTCGACGCCCACACCCACAGCGACTGGCTGGTCGATTGCGCGGTGGCTATCGATGGCGGCGATGTCGACTGGGATGTGTTCCTCGATATCGCAGCCAGACGCGGCCTTGCCGTGGCTGCGGCGGTGGCGCTTTCCTATCTCGCGGTGGAGATCGGCATTGCCGTGCCCGAAGCGCCACTGGCAAGGATTGTGGCGATGGCGGATCGCGCCGGCCTGTCGCGCTGGTCCTCGGTGCTGCAAGCCAAGCCGCGCACGGATTTCGGCGGCCTCGTCTGGTTGTCGCGCGGCTTTGCCAAGCAGCTGCGCTTGAAACGCAAGAAGGGCCGGCTGCGGCAATCGGCGCCTGATATCGTCTGGCGCGGCAGGTCGGCTATGCCCAAGACGAAGACGGCGCCCGCGCCATTCGTGCTTTCACAGACGATTCCCTATCCCCAGACGACTCCCTATTTGGAAATGACTGGCGAGCTGATGCTTGAGGTGACCGTCAGGATCGCCGTTCCGCCGGTCCGGCGCCGCATCGAGATGGAGATCAATGCCGCTGGGCGGCATGTCGCCCGCTTGCGGTCGGTGGCGTTCAGCCGCTCCGGTGGCGAAAGGGTGCTGCACTTTCGCGGCAAGGTGACGCTGGACGGTGCAAGTCAGGCATTGGTGCTCGAGGCCCGGCCGTCCCGCCAGTTCCGGCAATGGGACGATGAGGCGACTGTCGCCACCTATGGTGCGCTGCCGTTCCAACTGCTGTCGGCGCATTTTTCGCCACTCGACTGAAACCGCCCGCGGGGAACCGCAGATACAGGCAAGTGGCCGGGCGACCCGGCACCGCGTGGCATGCAGCCTTGCAAAATGCTGATGTGCCCCGTTGCTCCTGACTTCCAGCAGCACGAATCCGCTCATGAACCGATCCCGTCCCGACATAATCGGGATGACAATATCTATTTGTTTTCAAAGGTCTTTCTCGACAATCGAGCTTCAACTCGATGGGTCATGCTCTAAAACTCTCGACACGCCTTGACATTTGTCGACCATAAATTGACTATTGTCATATTCGATGTCCTGGGCGGAGGCTGCCAGCGTCGATCGGCTCCAAGGATTGCCGGACATACGGGAGGAGAGAAGGTGGAGCTTTTGCTCGAGGTTGAAGGGCTGAAAAAGTCCTTTGGTGGCGTCGCCGCCTTGCGCGACGGCCGCTTTCAGCTTCGCGCCGGTACGGTTCATGCGCTCTGCGGCGGCAATGGCGCCGGCAAATCGACCTTTCTCAAAATACTGATGGGCATCTTCGGCCGCGATGCCGGCTCGATCCGCCGCCGCGGCAAGGAGGTGGAATTCGCCAGCCCAGCCGACGCACTGGCTTCGGGCATCGCCATCATCGAGCAGGAACTCAGCCCCGTTCCCCACATGTCGGTTGCCGAGAACATCTATCTCGGCCGCGAGCCCAAGGCGCGGTTCGGCGGCATCGATTTCCGCGCGATGAACCGGTCCGCGCAAGGACTGCTGGACGATCTCGAATTCGATATCCGGGCCACGCAGTACATGATGAACCTCTCGGTCGCCCAGATGCAGCTCGTCGAGATCGCCAAGGCGCTCAGCCACGACGCGGAGGTCATCTTCATGGATGAGCCGACCTCGGCGATCGGCGAGCGGGAGGCGCAGCATCTGTTCGCCGCGATCCGCCGCCTGCAGGCGCAAGGGCGCGGCATCGTCTACGTCTCCCACCGTCTGTCGGAGATCTTCCAGATCGCCGATTCCTACACGGTCTTTCGCGACGGCGCTTATGTCGGCAGCGGAGCGCTCGGGGACATCGATCGGCCCGGCCTGATCCGCATGATCGTCGGCCGCGAGATGTCGGAAGAATTTGCCAAGACCAACACGCCGACATCGCAACCCGGTATCGAGGTTGCCGCGCTCTCTTGCCCGAACAAGATCGCGGACATCTCGTTTTCTGTGCGCAAGGGCGAGATTTTCGGCATTTACGGCCTGATGGGAGCCGGTCGTACGGAGATCTTCAACTGCCTGTTCGGACTCGACAAGCCGTCGGCGGGAAGCATCAAGGTCGACGGAACCGAGGTCAGCATCGCAAAGCCGGCGGATGCCATGGCGCATGGGCTGGCGCTGGTCACCGAGGACCGCAAGCTGACCGGTCTCAATCTCGCCGATTCCGTGCGCGCGAACATCTGCATGGCGAGCCTGCCTGAAATGAGCCCTACCTTCGCCATGGATCGGGCGCGGGAGGCGGACGCAAGCCGTGGCATGCGGGAAAAATTCCAGATCAAGGCGGCCCGCGACACCATGCCGGTCTCCGGCCTTTCAGGCGGCAACCAGCAGAAGGTGGTGCTCGGCAAATGGTTCCTTCGCAATCCGAAGGTGCTGCTCCTGGACGAGCCGACCCGCGGCGTCGATGTCGGCGCCAAGCGTGAAATCTACCGGATCATCAGCGACTTCGCCTCCTCCGGCGGCACGGTGGTGATGATCTCGTCGGAAATCGACGAAGTTCTCGGCATGTCGGACCGGATCATGGTGATGCGGGCCGGCAGAAGTGCCGGTACCTTCGGCCGGGAGGAAACGAATGCCCAATCGCTCGTCCATCTCTCAACCTGAACAGGGACAGGGTGTTCGCTCAATGGCAGAGGAATCGATGATGTCGGCTGGCGACAACAAAAATTCGAAGGGTTGGCTCGGTTCGGAGCAGCGCCGGCTGTTGATCCAGGAATACGGCATCTTCCTCGCCTTCCTGATCCTGGTGGCGGTCCTGTCGGTCTCCAACGAATTCTTCCTGACGGCCGGCAACATCTCGAACGTGCTGCTGCAGACCTCGATCAACGGCGTTCTCGCCATCGGCATGACTTTCGTCGTCCTGACGCGCGGCATCGATCTCTCGGTCGGCTCCGTCGTGGCGCTTGCAGGCATTGTCAGCGCGAGCTTCGTGACCAGTTCGGCGACCGCCGGGATCTCCGGCGCGCCCTATCCGGTCGCCCTGGGCCTCGGCATCGGCCTGCTGGTCGGCATCGCCTGCGGCGCCATTTCCGGCGTGATCGTGTCGCGGTTTTCGGTGCCGGCCTTCGTGGCGACGCTGGGCATGCTGTCGGCGGCACGCGGAATGACCCTCATCTATGGTGGAGGCCGTCCCGTCCCCGCGCTGACGCCGGCCTTCCGCTGGATCGGCACAGGCAACATCCTTGGCATACCCGCGCCGGTCGTCATTCTCGCAGTCGTGTTCGCCATCTCCTGGTGGATCCTCAACCGCACCCGTTTCGGCCGCTACATCTATGCCGTCGGCGGCAACCCGCATGCGGCCAGGACCTCGGGCATCAACATCACCCGCACGCAGTTCGCCGTCTATGTCATCTCCGGCGGTCTTGCCGGCCTCGCCGGGATGCTGCTCAGCGCCCGCACCGGTTCCGCCCTGCCCCAGGCCGGCATTGCCTACGAGCTGGACGCGATTGCGGCGGTGGTGATCGGCGGAACCAGCCTTTCCGGGGGCGTCGGGCGGGTGACCGGCACGCTGATCGGCGCGCTGATCATCGGCGTCATGAACAACGGCCTCGATCTGATGGGTATCCAATCCTACTACCAGCAAGTCCTCAAGGGCGCCCTGATCGTTGGCGCCGTGATGCTTGATCAGAAGAGAAACTACGGGGCCTAGACAATAAGGCCCCTTCCGGTACCGGACCCGCAGCACGCGCGTCCGTGAAGGCGAACCATGTCGGTCGCTCACTCAAAGTGGAGGTAACGAAATGAAAAGATTGATGATTGCGCTCGCATCCGCGACCGCTCTGCTGGCTTCGTCGGCCATGGCGCAGGAGAAGATCAAGATCGGCGCGGCGCCTTACGGGTTGAACGCCGAGTTCATGCAGATCTGGGCGGCAGCGCTCCAGGAGCACCCGGCGGTCAAGAGCGGCGAAGTCGAACTGACAGTGTTCGACGGCCGTTATGACGCCCTGGTCCAGCAGGACCAGTTCAAGACGATGGCGACGCAGAAATACAACGCCATCATCTTCGCTCCGATCGACGTCGACGCCGGCGCCGCGGCGGTGCAGACGGCCGCCGATGCCGGCATTCCGGTCATCGGCTCGAACACCCGCGTCAATTCCGATCTGCTGACCTCCTATGTCGGATCCGACGACACGATCTCGGGCTACATGGAAGCCAAGACCGTGCTCGACAAGATCGGCTGCAAGGGCAATGTGGTCATCCTCGAAGGGCCGATCGGCCAGTCGGCGCAGATTTCCCGTCTCGAAGGCAACAAGAAGGCGCTTGCCGAGTGCCCGGATGTCAAGATCCTCGAGGATCAGACCGCAAACTGGTCGCGCGCCGAAGCCCAGACGCTGATGGAGAACTGGCTTACCGCCCATCCGAACCAGATCAACGGCGTGATCGGCCAGAATGACGAAATGGCCCTCGGCGCCATCGAGGCGATCAAGGCCGCCGGCCTCGACCTGAAGAGCTTCACCGTTGCCGGCATCGACGGCATCACCGATGCGCTTCACGCAGTCAAGGCCGGTGAGATGACCTCGATCCTGCAGGACGCGCGTGCCCAGGCTCAGGGTGCGCTCGACCTTGCCATCTTCGCTGCCAAGAAGGGTGACTACAAGCCGCAGTCCGACATCTGGGCGACCTACAAGGACATGCCGTGGAAAGACGGCAAGGAGAAGATCTACAATGTGCCGTGGACGCCGGTGACGGCGGAAAACGTCGACCAGCTTCTGGCGACGCGCAAGTAATCCGGCCGTGGGGTGGGCTCTCCTGGCGCACCCCACGTTCCAACAGAGAAGAGAGCCATGACTGATTCAATCCAGGTTGATCTCAATTTTTCGCTGGGCGGCAAGGTCGCCCTGGTCACCGGCGGCGCCTCCGGCATCGGCAGCGCCATTGCCTCGGCATTCGCCACGAAGGGCGCTACTGTCGGGGTGATCGATATCAATGAATCGGTTGCCAAGGCGAAGGCCGACGAACTCGGCAACGGCGCGAAATCCTTCGTCTGCGACGTGTCCGATCCGCGATCCGTGGACGCCGTCTTCGCGGCGGCGCAAGCGGCCTTCGGCCATGTCGACATCGTCGTCAACAGCGCCGGCGTCGCCATTCTCGCTCCCGCCGAGGAACTCAGCCTCGACGCCTGGGACAAGACCATCGACATCAATCTCAAGGGAACGTTCCTGGTCTCCCAGGCTGCTGGACGCGCCATGATCAAAGCCGGCAAGGGCGGCAAGATCATCAACATGGCCTCGCAGGCAGCCACGGTCGCGATCGACCAGCATGTCGCCTACTGCGCCTCGAAATTCGGCGTCATCGGCCTGTCCAAGACGCTTGCCGCGGAATGGGGCAAGCACGGCATCACGGTCAACACGATTTCGCCGACCGTGGTGCTGACCGACCTCGGCCGGAAGGCCTGGGACAACCCGCGCGGCGAGGCGCTGAAGCAACGCATTCCGACTGGCCGCTTTGCCTTCCCTCAGGAGATCGCCGCCGCCGCCGTGTTCCTGGCATCGAACGGCGCCGACATGATCAACGGCGCCGACCTGCTGGTCGATGGCGGCTACACAATTGTCTGACCGGCGCAAGATTGGAGCAACAATGCAGCGGTTCATCAACAATCCCGACGAGGTCGTCGAGGATACGGTCAAGGGCTTCGTCAAGGCGCATGCCGATCTCGTCAGGCTCGCCAGCAATCCCCGCGTCATCGCCGCCCGCCATGCGCCGGTCGACGGCAAGGTCGGCGTGATCACCGGCGGCGGCTCCGGCCACGAGCCGGCCTTCATCGGCTACACCGGCCGCAACATGCTGGACGCGGTCGCGGTCGGCGAGCTCTTCTCGTCACCGACGGCAAAGAGCTTCCTTGACGCCGCCCGGGAGGCCAATGGCGGCAAAGGCGTCGTCTGCCTCTACGGCAATTATGCCGGCGACAACATGAACGTGAAAATGGCCATCAAGCTCGCGGCCAAGGAAGACATTACGATCGCAACCGTCGTCGCCAATGACGATGTCTGCTCGGCAGGACCGGACGAGCGCGAAAAGCGCAGGGGCGTCGCCGGCGAGATCTTCATGTGGAAATGCGCCGGCGCCCTGGCCGCGGAAGGCGCCAGCCTCGAGGCCGTTCAGGCGGTGGCACAAAGGGCTATCGACAATTGCCGTTCGATCGGCGTCGGCCTCGGCCCCTGCACGCTGCCGGCGGTCGGGCATCCCAATTTCCTGATCGAGCCTGGCACGATGGAAGTCGGCATCGGTCATCACGGCGAACCGGGTGTACGGGTGGAGCCACTGAAGCCCGCAGCCGAAATCGCACGGGACATGGCCAAGATCGTTCTCGATGACCACGATCTGGCGGCGGGAACCGAAGTTGCGGTGCTGGTGTCGGGCCTCGGCGCCACGCCGGCCAACGAACTCTATATCCTCAATGATACGATCGAACAGGAGATCACCGGACGCGGCCTGACCATCCACAAGACCTATATCGGCAACTATTTCACCTCATTGGAAATGGTCGGCGCCACGCTCACGGTCATGGCGCTCGACGCCGAGCTGAAACGGCTGCTGGATGTGGATGTCGATTGTCCGGCAAGGCTTTAGGAAACAGGCGAATGCAGCAGTTTGAAAACGCTTCCGCCGGCGACATCGTCCTTTCGATCGCCGACCGGATCATCGAAAACCGGGCGTATCTGAGCGAGATCGACGGCAAGATCGGAGACGGCGACCACGGCGTCAACATGGCCAAGGGTTTTGGCATGGCGGCGGACAGGATCCGGGGCAACGACATGTCGCTGGCAACGGCCCTCGACACGCTGGGCACCGTGCTGATGACCGAGATCGGCGGCTCGATGGGTCCACTCTATGGCGTCATGTTCACGCAATTCGCCGAAACGATCGAGAAATCCCCTGCCATCGACGTCCGGACGTTCAGCGCCATGCTCAGCAACGGTCTCGACGGCATCCAGTCGATCGGCTCGGCCAAGGTCGGCGACAAGACACTGCTGGACACGCTCGTTCCGGCCATCGAGGCCTTCGACGCCGCCAATGCCGACGGCAAGTCGTTCCCGGACGCCCTGGATGCGCTCGTCGTTGCGGCTGAAAAAGGCCGCGACAGCACCAGGGATCTCGTGGCGAAGGTTGGGCGGGCCAGTCGCCTCGGCGAACGCTCGGTCGGCGTCCTCGACGCCGGCGCCACATCCTGTGCATTGATCCTGAAAGCCCTGGCGCTCGGCGCCAAGCAGAAACTGCTGATGTCGGCGACCGCCGGCCGTTGAATTGTGAGATATGCTCCTCCCGAGCAAAGGCTCCCGGCTGACCTTCCAGCCGGGAGCGCGTTGGAGCATGATCCCGAGAGATGGAAACCGGTTTTCGGAAAAGATCATGCTCAAACAATAGGATGGAATCCGACCAAGATTGAGAGTTCTTCCATTTGCGCTCATCTTGGCGATCGATCTTGGATTCGGGGAAACCGGGCAGCATGACGGTCAAGACACTATCGGCGCGGAAGAATGGAACAGCGCGGGCAGAGGCCGGCACCGAACCCATTCCGCTGCGCTATGGCGACGACCCGTATGTCTGGGCCTGCTGGCTCTACTATGAAGACCACATGACGCAAGGCGACATCGCCGAGATCATGGGCATTTCGCGGGCGACGGTGAACAGCTATCTGGCCGATGCCCGCGCTCGCGGCATCGTCAACATCTCGCTAGAGCCGTCACGGCTGAGCTCGCTGTCGATCGCGCAGGAACTCAAACGGCATTTCGGCCTGCATGACTGTCTCGTCGTGCCGAGCGACGACAATACGCGGCCGCTGATCGATCGCCTTGGCGGAGCTGCGGCGCAGGCGCTTGCCAAGCTGCTGAAATCCGGCGACACGCTTGCCGTCGCCTGGGGGCGAACGGTGCTGGCGATCGCGGAGCAGGCCTCGGTGCCCGGCCTTCAGGACGTCACCGTCGTGCAAGCCACCGGCGGAACCGCCGCCAACTTTGCCTACACGCCGGAACTCTGCGCTTCGGCCATGGCCGGCGCGATCAGTGCAAGGCTGGTCAACATCACGGCGCCGGCGGTCGTTTCCACGGCCGGGGTTCGCGACATGCTGCTGCGCGAGCCGCTGATCGAAAGCCAGTTCGACGCGCTTGCCAAAGCCAACAAGGCGCTTTTCGGCATCTCGTCGCTGCGGCCGAATTCGACGATCCACACCAGCGGCTTCTTTGAATCGGTTTCGCTGCAGCAATATCTGGCCAGGAATGCGGTGGGCGTCGTCGCCGGCCGCTTCATCGATGGGCAGGGCAAGCCGGTGGCCGGCCCGCTCGACGACCGGACCATCGGCATCTCGCTCGAGATGCTCAGGGCCATCGGCCTGCGCATCGCCGTCGCCGGAGGTTTCGACAAGGTTCCGGCAATCCTTGCCGCGCTGCGCGGCGGCTATGTCAATGTGCTGATCACCGACGCCGCGACCGGCCGCGGCATTCTCAACGCCGACGGCGTGACCGAGCTTGACCAGAAGCTCTCGCAACGCCCGAAGGTCGAACACCGCGCGGCCCTGCCCAGCAACTTCCGCACCCATATCAAGAAGTTTCTCAATGATCCCAACGACGTTGTCGAGGAGATGCTCGACGGCGTGGTCAAGGCCCATGCCGCCTATATCAGCCCGATCAAGGGATCGCATCGCGCCCTCGTCGCTCGCACCGGACCGAGGCCGGGAAAGGTCGGGCTTGTGATCGGCGGCGGCACCGGGCACGAGCCCTGCTTCCTGGGCTATGTCGGTAAAGGGCTTGCCGACGCCGTTGCCGTCGGCAACATCTTTTCGTCACCGCCTCCCGGCACGATCTTTCAATGCGCCAATGCCGCGTCGGGCGGGCAAGGCGTGCTCTTCGTCTACGGCAACTATGCCGGCGACGTGATGAATTTCGACATGGCGGCCGAGATTGCGGCGGAACACGATATCGAGGTTCGCACGGTGGTGACGACGGACGATATCGCCTCGTCCCCGATCGAGGACAAGGAAGGCCGGCGCGGCGTTGCCGGCAACTTCTTCATGTTCAAGATCGCCGGGGCCGCCTGCGACCGCGGATTGTCGCTCGATGCCTGCGAGGCGGCGACCCGCAAGGCCAATGCACGAACATTCACCATGGGCGTCGCGCTGGAGCCCTGCTCCATGCCGCAGACCCGCCGCCAGAATTTCGAGATCGGCCCCGACGATATCGAGATCGGCATGGGCATCCACGGCGAACGCGGCGTCATCCGCGACAAGATGATGACCGCCGACGAGATCACAGACCGGGTGATGGACCGTATCTTCTCCGAGATGAAGGCGGCGCCGGGAGATCGCGTTGCGGTGCTGGTCAATTCATTCGGCGCGACACCATTGATGGAATTGTACATTCTGTTCAGGCGTGTCGAGCAGCGGCTGAGCGCCAAGGACATCAAGATAGAGGCGAACTGGGTGGGGCATTACTGTACCTCGCTCGACATGGTCGGTGCATCCATATCGGTCTTGCATCTCGACACCGAGCTGACGGAACTGTTGCATCATCCCTGCGATACGGCCGTCCTGCGGATCGGCTGAGGGGCAAAAGACGGGCGTCCTGTAAAGACGGGGCTGCATCCTGCTGGAACTGGGAGGAACACCATGTCGGACAATGCGGCGCGACGCCTGAGCAGCATGTTCTATCGCATATCCATTGCGATCGAGGCGGGAAAGGACCACCTCTCGGACCTGGACGGCGCCATCGGCGACGCCGACCATGGCATCACCATGTCGCTCGGCTTCATGGCGGTGAATGCCGAGCTGGCCAAACTCAACCTGGACGACACGCTGCCGTCGGAGGTTTTCGCGGTTGCCGCGTCGGCCTTTCTCGATGCCGTCGGCGCATCCACGGGGCCGCTCTATGCGACCGCGTTCCGCAGGGCGGCGCAAGCCCTCAAAAAGGATGAATGCCTGTCGCTCGCCGACCAGGCGGCGATCGTCGAGGCGATGACGACCGGCATCAAGGAGCGCGGAAAGGGCCAGCGCGGCGACAAGACGATGCTTGACGCCTGGGTCCCCGCAACGGAAGCGGCCGTCAATGCGCGCGCCCGCGCTGCCGGAGGCTCGGAAATGTGGAACGCCATATTGGAGGCCGCCGAAGCCGGGGCGAATTCGACACGGTCGATGGTCGCCGCGCGCGGCAGGGCGGCCCGGCTGGGCGAACGATCGCTCGGCCATATGGATCCTGGCGCGGCCTCGGCCGTCATCATCCTGCGGGCAATGAAGGACACGTTTGAGGAGGGCGAGCGGGAAAAGCCGGGCTCCCGCTGAGGACGGGTTACCGCTCCGATCGCTCTCAAACGCCGTAGCGTTCGGTGCGGATGAGTCCTGCCGGAACGCCGGCATCGATCAGCGCCTGGGCGGCAGCGGACACGAAGGCATTCGAACCGCAGACGAAGGCCAGCCCTGGCGGCTCGGGCAGCCGCATCATCGTTTGCACCATCATGTGGACGTCGACCCGCCGTGCATAATCCTGCGGACGACGCGCGGGTTCGCGCGTCAGCGTCAGCACCAGATCGAAGCCGTCCTGGCGGTCGTTAAGGCCGATCAGCTCGTCGCGAAAGATGATTTCGTCCCAGACCCGCACGGAAAATACCAGCGCCACGGGCACCAATGATTTGCGCGCGGCGCGATGGCGGATCATCGCCATCAGCGGCACCACGCCCGACCCGCCACCGACCAGGAGGAGCGGCCCGCCGTCGCTGTCGGACCAGACGAAGTGCCCGCCCAGCGGTCCGCGCAACTCGACCTCGTCGCCGACCGCCGCCACCTCGTGGAAGAACGGCGAGACCTCGCCGTCGTCGAGTTTTTCGATCGCCAGCTCGATCGTCTCGCCGGTTTCCGGCGCCGAGGCGATGGAGTAGGAGCGGCGCGCCTGATAACCATCCGGCGCCGTCAGCCTGACGTCGACATGCTGCCCGGCACGATAGGTGAAGGGCCGCGAGGGCTGCAGGAAAAAGCTGGTGACGCGCGGCGTGCGCTTTTCGATGCGGGTGATGGTGACGGTCTGCCAGGGCGACTGTGTCGCCGCCGTCTCGCTCATGGGTCGCCCGTGTAGCGCTGCTCGCGCCATGGGTCGCCATAGATGTGGTAACCGCGCAATTCCCAGAAGCCGGGCTCGTCGCGCTCGGTGAACTGCAGCCCGTTCACCCATTTGGCCGATTTCCAGAAATACAGATGCGGAACCAGCAGCCGCGCCGGGCCACCATGGTCCGCCGTGATCGGCTTGCCTTCGTAGAGCAGCGCCACCATCGCCTTGCCGGCGGTGAGATCCTTTGTCGGCACATTGGTTGTATAGCCGTCGTAGGAGAGCGCCAGCGTGAAGGCGGTCGGCGGTTCGATGCCGGCATCGGCCAGAATGTCGTCGACCAGAACGCCCTGCCAGGCCGTGTCGAACTTGGTCCAGGCAGTGACACAATGGATGTCGCGGGTCATCTTGCTCATGGGCAAGGCGTTGAACTCGGCCCAGCTCCATTTCTTGATCGGCCGCGGTCCGTGTTTCAGCGTGAACGACCAGTCGTCGGTGCGCACACGTGGCGTCGGCCCCGCCGACAGGACAGGAAAGCCTTGCTCCAGGTATTGGCCAGGCGGGATACGCGCATCTGTATCCGTCGGAGGCTTTCGCCCGGAAGAGAAGCCGCGAGTAACCATCGGGAGTATCCGTTCTTGAATCGGGCCGTTGCGTCGGGCTGCTTGTCAGCCGACGGCAGTCTTCTAGAAGATATTCCGACGGGCAACAGAAATCTTGACGGGTTGGGGCGAGCCCGCGACGATCGCACGGGCTCGCCACCACCATTGTCGAGCTCGGGAGCCCTCAACCGGCGGCGAATGGCACCGCAACGAAGATTTGAGCATCGCCGCGATCGACAAGCAACAGTACGGATTTCCTGCCTGATCTGCCGGCCTGCGCGATCGCCTGGTTTGCCTGCCTGGCGCTTTTCACCGGGGTTTGGTCTATGCCGACGATTACGTCGCCCGGCTGGATGCCCGCGGCCGAGGCTGCCTTGTCCGGATTGACGCGCTCGACCAATGCGCCGTGCTGGTTGGTTGCCAGGTTCAACTCCTCGCGAACATCGGGTGTGACGTCGGTCAGGCCCAGGCCGAGCGAACTCACGCGCAAGGCCTGCTCAGGCGACTTGCCGCCATGGTCCTCGGCCGAGGCAGTCTTCACATCATCGCTATTTCGCCCGACATCGACGGAAATCTCGACGCTCTTGCCCTTGCGCCAGACGTCCAGTTCTTCCTTGGCGCCGGGCGAAACGTCGGCGACGGCACGCGACAGATCCTTGGGATCCTTTATGTCGTGACCGGCGAAGCTGGTAACGACGTCGCCGGTCTCGATTCCCGCCTTGGCGGCAGGTGATCCATCATTGACCTGCGAGACCAGCGCACCGCCGGGATGGTCGAGGCCGACCGCGCTGGCAACGTCCTGCGTCACCGGCTGGATCTGGACGCCGAGATAGCCGTACTCGATGGAGCCGCCCTTCATCAGCTTGGCCACCACCTTTTCAGCCTGGTCGGACGGGATGGCGAAGCCGACGCCGACGCTGCCGCCATTCGGCGAATAGATCGCGGTGTTGATGCCGACGACGTTGCCATTCACATCGACCAGGGGACCACCGGAATTGCCGTGATTGATCGGTGCGTCGATCTGGATGAAATCGTCGAACGGGCCACTGTTGAGGTCGCGTCCGCGCGCCGAGACGATGCCTGACGTGACCGTGGTGCCGATGCCGAACGGATTGCCTATCGCCAGCACCTGGTCGCCCGTCATCAGTTTGTCGGAATCACCCCATTTCACGGTCGGCAAAGGCTTGTCGGCCTTGATCTTGAGGACGGCGAGGTCGTTCTTGGCGTCGCGGCCGACCAGCTTGGCGGGAAGTTCGGTGCCGTCATCGAGCGTCACCTTGATCGAGGTGGCGCCGTCGACTACGTGGTTGTTGGTGACGATGGTGCCATCCGAGTCGACGATGAAGCCGGAGCCGAGCGCCTCGGTGCGCTGCGCCTGCTGTGGCGGCGTCCTGGGGACAGGTATCCCCTGATCCCCGAAGAACTGGCGGAAGTATTCATCGAAGGGCGATCTGCCGTCGAAAGGAGAACCGTCGCTCATCGTCTCCGGCTGCGCCTTCATGACCGTGGTAACGGTCACCACCGCCGGCTTGTCTGCGGCCACGATGGGGGCGAACGAGCCGTTAGGGGCCGTTATCCCGGCGACAGGTGTCCGGGTCGTCGCAACGGCGTTGCTCGCGCCCATGTTGTTCGCACTCATGTTGTTCGCACTCTGGGCGAAAGACATGACGAAGGGGGATATGATCAGCGCAGCGCCCAGCAAGGCCGCGACGCGATGTCTGCGAAGAATGTCTGACATGGTCGTTTGTCCGGGCGAGAGTGGATCTGGCGCCGCGGCCGGTTCTCCAGGAATCGCCGTCGGCGTGTCGACGGTCGCGGTTGCCCGTCTCGCCTGCATGGCAGCGGACCGGATCGACAGCCCACCATCTAGGGCTCGGATCGGCCCGAATTAGGGTTTCAGGGCGACCTTACGAAGATTTAATATCCGGAAAGCGCTAATGGGTGAAAGTCTGACACCTGGTACCGGGTGGAAACAGGAACCGACCAATGCGGACCCGACGGGTCGGCGCAGCCCGTCCGGAGAGCTGCGCAATCAAGCAGGAACGTACGTCAACCTAATCGCGTCCTCGCCGACTAAGTCGCTGGCCACAAGGCGGAGCGGCGGCCGGGGGCCGGCGAAGAATGGCTTGCCGCGACCAAGCACGACTGGGTGGAAGTAGAGTCGATACTCATCGATAAGACCAAGGTCGGTAAGGCTTCGCGCCAGGTCTGGTCCGGAAACTGCAATCTCCCCGACGAGCCGGGCCTTCAGGCCACGGACCACCGCCTCGATGTCATCCTCGACAAGAGTGGCGTTGGGGCCGACCGACTTCAACGAGCGCGACACGACCCACTTCGGTTGGCGCCGCCACGCCGCCGCGAACTCGTGTCGCTCCGCACTCCACTCGGGACGGTCTTCGTCCCAATAGCGCATGGCCTCGTACATGCGGCGACCGTACACACTGCCGGTCAGGTGGCGCACGTGCTCTATCCAGTGACGAAAGAGCCCGGGACCTGGCGGCGGTAATTCCTGGTGGTCGACATAGCCGTCCAGGGACTGGTTCATTCCGAAGACGATCTTCGCCATGCTGCAAATCTCCCCCCTGTTCTTCAGAATAGCATGAGCCACCGTTACGCTGAAACGAGGTTGCCTCCGCGTCCGGTACCAAGCGTCAGGTTTTCACCACTAGAGATCGTCCGTTCGCCTGAGATAGGCCGACGCCAGCTCGCGCATCCGCTTTCCATCGAAGCTTGGCCCGTGGCCGCCATGGCCGATGCGGACAGGCAGGTCGAGCAGCCGCTGCATCGTCCGGCGATAGGCGGCGCGGTCGGAATCCGGCAGGTCATCGATCAGCATGGCATCGTAGATGGCATCGCCAGCAAAGAACAGGCCGTCCGCCTCGTCGAACAGGGCGATAGAATCGGGAGAATGGCCGGGCAGATGCAGCACGCGGAATTGCCGATCGCCGAGATCGACCACATCGCCCTCGTCGAGGGTGCGTGTCAGCGGCGCCGGCGGAATTCTGTAGTCGGCTGCTTTCCATCCCGGCTCCGGTAATTTCGAGACGGCGCCTTCAAGCGTGTGGAACATGTAGGCGTAGGTGACCGCTTGATCCATGGTTTCGAACGTCGCGGCACTCATCCTCGGTCCTGCCCGCAGCGGGAATTCGTGCAGCGAGCCGACATGGTCGAGGTGGATATGGGTGGCGACGACGATGAGCGGCTTGCCATCAGGCGTGTCGATCTGCGGCGCCAGCGGCTGGATGCCCATGCCGGTGTCGACGAGCAGGTCGGCGTCGCGACCGCTGAAATGCCAGATATTGGCGCGCACGAAATCATGCACGAACGGCTCGCTGAGCATCGACGTGCGGGCGTCGACTTGCATCTTGCTGAACCAGTTATCCATCAGAAAAAAGCCGGCATCAGACGAACGGCTTTCCGACCTTGTACTTTTCCGGGACCAGCCGTCTGAGATAGGTCATGCCCGCCTCCGAGAGCTGGTTGACACCGGGCTTCATGAAATCGTCCGGCATGTGGCGCGTCTTGCCGGCGACATTCTTCAACGGCACTTTCTTCAGCACGGTTTTCTTGCCGTCATATTGCAGCGCCACCGAGCCACCGCCCTCTTCCGCCACCTTGACGGCGAAAGCGCCGGCATCGAAGGCCTCCTGCGCGTCAACCGCGCTGATGGCGCCGACGTAGCCGCGCGGCATGTAGCCGAGCGCATCGACACGCGCCCGCTTGCCCGGCAGGCCTTCGGCCAGCGCGCGCTCGAGCGCTGCCGGCAGGTCGCTGCCCGAAAGCTTGACGTTGCCATGCGCGTCGCGCTCCAGCTTCTCCGGCGGCACCAGGCTTTCGACCAGCGCCTTGCCGTCAGCGGTGCTGACGCCTTCGGAGACGGCGACGATGCAGCGCTTGTGGCGGTCGAGCGTGGCGCGCACGTCGTCGATGAAGGCGGCGGCCGAGAATGGGCGCTCCGGCACATAGACGAGATGCGGGCCGCTGTCGGGATCGAGCTGCCAGGCAGCCGCCGCCGCGGTTAGAAAGCCGGCATGCCGGCCCATGACGATGCCGACATAGATGCCGGGCAGGGCACGGAAATCGAGATCGACGGAGAGAAAGGCGCCGGCGACGAACTCGGCCGCGGAGATGAAACCGGGCGTGTGGTCGTTCTCCTCGAGATCGTTGTCGATGGTTTTCGGCGCATGGACGAAAGCCATCTTGCCGCCGGCGGCATCGGTCAGGATCTGCTGCGTGCCCGACGTGTCGTTGCCGCCGATATAGATGAAGGCGTCGGCGCCGGCCTTCTTCAGGCCGTTGAGGATGATTTCGCAATAGGCGGCGTCCGGCTTGTCGCGCGTCGAGCCAAGGGCAGCGCTCGGCGTCGCCGCGATGAGCCGCAACCGGTCTTCGGGAATGGAGGAGAGATCGGCATAGTTGCCGTCGCGAATGCCGCGCACGCCGTGGATGGAGCCCAGGACCTTGGCGCCGGGATGCCGCTTGCGGATCTCGAGCGCGGCGCCAACCATGGTCTGGTTGATGACGGCGGTCGGGCCGCCGCCCTGCGCGATCACAAACGTTCCTGACATCCTTCGTTTCTCCCCAGCAGTGGTCTCGCAGGCACATTCGCCTGTCTTGCTGGATCATGCAACGGGGTGGATCCCGCAACGGGGAGAGTCGATCGGCCGCAATCGCGGCCGCAGGATCAGACGACGACGACCGGGTTCTTCTTCGATACGCGGCTGTAGAGGTCGATGATGTCCTGGTTGATCAGGCGCACGCAGCCCGACGACATCGCCTGGCCGATGCTCCACCATTCCGGCGAGCCGTGGATACGGTAGCCGGTGTCGCGGCCGTCCTGATAGATGTAGAGCGCACGCGCGCCGAGCGGATTTTCGAGGCCGCCGGGCTGACCGCCCTGCCACTTCACCAGTTCCGGCTTGCGGGCAATCATTTCCGGCGGCGGGGTCCAGATCGGCCATTCCTTGCCGTACTGGATGTTGGCGCGGCCGGACCAGCGGAAGCCGTCCTTGCCGATGCCGACGCCATAGCGGATGGCGTCACCGCCGGGCTGCACCAGATAGAGCTTCCGCTCCTCCAGGTGGACGACGATGGTGCCGGGGGCCTCACCGGTCTTGTCGACGACGATCTGGCGGCGGAATTCCGGTTTGACCTTGAGATAGGGCACCTTCGGCACATTGAAGCCGCCGTCGGTGAGCGCGGCATACATGACGTCCGGGCTGGTGATGTTCTTGTCGACGCTGATGCTCGGGCGCACGGGCCGGATCGAACCGGTGGCCGTGTCATCGAGCTGGAGCGACGGCAGATCCAGCGTCTGGCTGCAGCCGGCGACGCCGAGCAGCGCCACGGCGCCGGCGCCGGTCAACACCGAGCGACGGGAAAGCTGAATTTCAGTTTCGATTGCGTCGCCGTTGTGCGGCGGCGTCAGACTTTGCGGCAACTCACGCATCTACCCAAACCCTACGCTATCGGCGGGAAGCACGGTCCGGCCGGATAGCAGGCATTTTCACCAATCATGGTTGAAAAAGCGTGAAGAGCCGCCGGTTGCCCTTGACCCTGATTTGCTGCCGCATCTTCCGGACATGCCGAACCGGCAGGCGGCAGTTTTTCGACATTGCCTCTTTACATCCTCACGCGCCCAAGGATTTATCCTTTTCTTTGCGCTCAAGGAGACAAACATGTCCTTCGAAAACTGGGCCGCGTTTGCCGCCGCCTCAGCCATCCTTCTTGTCATTCCGGGCCCGACCATCCTTCTGGTCGTGTCTTATGCGCTTGGCCAGGGCTGGCGCACCGCGCTGCCGATGGCGGTCGGCGTGGCGCTCGGCGACTTCACTGCGATGACGCTGTCGATGCTGGGCATCGGCGCGCTGCTGGCGACCTCGGCCACCGTGTTCACGGTGCTGAAGGTGATTGGCGCGGGTTATCTGATCTATCTCGGCATCAAGCTGTTTCGCGCCGGCGGCGCGCTCCGGGCCGAACCGCGCACCGACGCGGTGTCCTCGGCCAAGATGATGGCGCATGCCTGGCTGGTCACCGCGCTCAACCCGAAGAGCATTACCTTCTTCGTCGCCTTCCTGCCGCAGTTCCTTGACCGGCATGCCGATTTCTGGACGCAGATGCTGATCTTCGAGACGACCTTCCTGGCGCTCGCCTTCGCCAATGCCTTCGGCTACGCGCTGATTGCGGCAAGGGCGCGCAATGTGGTGCGCAATCCCCGGGCGATCCGCATCTTCAACCGAACCGGCGGCACGCTGCTGGTCGGCGCCGGCATCGCCACGGTGGCGATGCGTTCGGGCAATTGAGAGCAGATTTTCTTGAACGAGAACGGTTGGATACGCCCGTTTTGAAGTGTTGGCGCCGCCCCTCACCTGCCTCCCGGCATCCTCTCCTCGTATAGTGACGGGGAGACAGCGCTCTCATCGACGGGTCATCAACTATCGGCGCGGCAAAGAGGGCACCGGCGTTGCGGCCAGCTTCCTTTCCGTCACTACAGGGCAGAAGTGCAAGGATAGCGCGTCTGCGGCCTATGCATTATGATCATATCGGACCTAAGGGGTGCCACGTGTAAGCGATCCATGTGACGCGCTTTACTTCCCTGATTTGTGAATCTCGTTATGCCAAAAAGCGTTGCGTGCTTTTGCGCGACAGGCATTAAGGTCCGGGAAGCCAAGCAGAGGGCATCACATGGCAGTCAGGGACGCATTCGGCCTGACATTTTCAGGCGCAACGGAGGCCGGGTTCTCGCCCTACGGCCAGGCTGTCGGTGAATTGCAGTGCTTCATCGGCGACCCGATCGGCTCTGTCGACCGCGCCATCGCTGCAAACCCTGATTTCGTCATGGCGCATGTGTTCAAGGGCTATTTGTTTGGCCTCGCCACCGAGCGCGAGGCGACGACGGTGGCCAGGACCTGCCATGAGGCCGCACTGCCGCTTGCCGCAACAACGCGCGAGCAGGCGCATGTCGCGGCCCTTGGCCATCTCGCATGGGGACGCTGGCACGAGGCATCGCGCATCCTCGAGGACATCGCCATCGATACCCCGCTCGACCTGCTGGCGCTGTTGACCGGGCACCAGGTTGACTTCTTCACCGGCAATTCGCGCATGCTGCGCGACCGCATCGGCCGCGCGCTGCCCGCTTGGCAAAGCGGCATGCCGGGCTATCATGCCGTACTTGGGATGCAGGCCTTTGGACTCGAGGAGATGGGCGACTATGCGCGCGCCGAAAAGCTTGGCCGCGCCGCGGTCGAGATCGAGCCGCGCGATGGCTGGGCCCAACATGCCGTCGCCCATGTCATGGAAATGCAGAGCCGGCAAAAGGATGGCATCGACTGGATGCGCGCCAACCCCGACGCGTGGACGCGGGAA
This sequence comes from Mesorhizobium sanjuanii, assembly GCF_002529485.1. Taxonomy (NCBI): domain Bacteria; kingdom Pseudomonadati; phylum Pseudomonadota; class Alphaproteobacteria; order Hyphomicrobiales; family Phyllobacteriaceae; genus Mesorhizobium; species Mesorhizobium sanjuanii. The sequence goes on along the minus strand of NZ_NWQG01000047.1, from coordinate 38,013 downwards.
AGTTTCCTCAAGGTGCACAATTGGTGGCATCTGGCGCTGTTCCACTACGATCTCGGCGAGACCGACGAGGTGCTGGCGCTTTATGACGGGCCGATCTACGGCGACCATTCGGCGCTGGCGCTCAACATGGTCGATGCCTCGGCGATCCTGTGGCGGCTACATCTCGGCGGTGTCGATATCGGCGACCGCTGGGCAGCACTCGCCGCCAACTGGCCCAAGGCCGGCGTCGGCAACTATGCCTTCAACGATGCGCACGCGATGATGGCCTTCGTCGGCGCCGGCCTCGACGCGCGGGCAAGCGGCTTGCTCGAGGCGCAACGCGAGGCGATGGGTGGCAGTGACGACAATGCAGTCTTCACCCGGGATGTCGGCCATCCCCTGACGCTCGCCATCAAGGCGTTCGGCGACGGCAACTACGCCGAGACCGTGCGCCTGATCCGGCCGATCCGGGCGATCGCCAATCGCTTCGGCGGCAGCCATGCGCAGCGCGACGTCATCGATCTGACGCTGATCGAGGCGGCGCTGCGTTCCGGCGATGGGGCGCTGGCAAGAGCCTTGACCGCGGAGCGCGCGCTGGCGCGGCCCGACAGTCCACTGTCGGTGCTGTTTTCGCGACGTGCGGCCGATTTGTCCGAGAATTGACCCGCGACCGATCTTGCCTTAAAAACTGGTCGAGCCAGATTTTTTCGAGACACGAAAAAATTAATGGCAGTGGGAGGAAATCATGTATCTCGGGCTCGATCTGGGCACGTCGGGCGTCAAGGCGCTGCTGATCGACGCCGGACAGACCATCGTCGGTTCCGGCCATGGTACGCTCGAAGTGTCTCGGCCGCATCCCGGCTGGTCCGAGCAGAACCCCGACGACTGGATCCGCGCCTGCGAAGAAGCGATCGCCGAGCTCAAGGCGTCCCATCCAAAACAGCTTGCGGCGGTGAAGGGCATCGGCCTTTCCGGCCAGATGCACGGCGCCACCTTGCTCGATGCCGGCGATAAGGTGCTGCGCCCGTGCATCCTGTGGAACGATACGCGCAGCCATGTCGAAGCGGCTGCGCTCGACGCCGACCCGCGCTTTCGCAAACTGACCGGCAACATCGTCTTTCCCGGCTTCACCGCGCCGAAGCTCGCCTGGGTGAAGAACAATGAACCCGGCGTTTTTGCCAAGGTGGCGAAGGTACTGCTGCCCAAGGATTTCCTGCGGCTCTGGCTCTCCGGTGGGCATATTTCAGAGATGTCGGATTCGGCCGGCACGTCCTGGCTCGATGTCGGCAAGCGGCGCTGGTCGGCCGAGTTGCTTGCTGCAACATCGCTCGATGAGACGCAGATGCCGTCGCTGGTCGAAGGCACGGCCAAGGCCGGCGCCCTGCGCGGCGAACTGGCCTCGAAATGGGGGATGCAGGCCGGCATCCCGATCGCCGGCGGCGCCGGTGACAATGCGGCCTCGGCCTGCGGCATGGGCACGGTGGGCGAAGGCCATGCCTTCGTCTCGCTCGGCACGTCGGGCGTGCTGTTTGCCGCCAACGCCGCCTACCTGCCCAATCCGGCAAGTGCTGTGCATACATTCTGCCACGCACTGCCCAATACCTGGCACCAGATGGGCGTCATCCTGTCGGCGACCGATTCGCTCAACTGGCTGTGCGAGATCACCGGCAAGAATGCCGGCGACCTGACCGCCGAACTCGGCGATACGCTGAAGGCGCCGAACGGCGTGTCCTTCCTGCCCTATCTCTCGGGCGAGCGCACGCCGCATAATGATGCCGCCATTCGCGGCTCATTTACGGGACTGGCGCACGAATCCAGCCGCGCGGTGCTGACCCAGGCGGTGCTCGAAGGCGTCGCCTTCGCTTTCCGCGACAGCCTCGAAGCGCTGAGAAAAGCCGGCACGACGCTGACGCGGGTGACGGCAATCGGCGGCGGCTCGCGCTCGCGCTACTGGCTGAAGGCCATCGCCACCGCACTTGGCCTGCCTGTCGATATTCCCGCCGACGGCGATTTCGGCGCCGCCTTCGGCGCGGCCCGGCTTGGCCTGATCGCGGCGACAGGCGCCGACCCGCTTGCCGTCTGCACGGCGCCAGCGACCGATGCCACGATAGACCCCGACGCGGCGCTCGGCAGCGCTTATGCGGATGCCTACCAGCGCTACCGGGCGCTTTATCCGGCGATCAGGGCTGTAACCGCGTGAGCCGGCGCCAGGCACCCCCCTCTGCCCTGCCGGGCATCTCCCCCTCAAGGGGGGAGATCACGCCCTTTCGCGGCCTTCGCCAATCGCCAACCTCGCAAGATGAATGCCAGCACCGAAGCTGCCAATCTCCCCCCTTGAGGGGGAGATGGCCGGTAGGCCAGAGGGGGGTGCCTCGCACCTCCCTTGCCCAGTCAGCCTCACTGCGCCGGAACCTTGTCGAGAAAGCCGGTGATGCTTTTCAGGCGGCCGTTCTCGATGACGCCGATGTCGGTTCCCTCGATCACGGACTCAGTGCCCTCGGGTCCGAGATTCCAGGAGAAGCGGATCGTGTCGGCAAAGCCGTCCGGCTGGCCTTTCAGCGAGAAGCGGAAGCCGGCAAAGCGCTGCTGCACCCCGTCGATCAGGGCCGCGACGCCTTCATGGCCGTCGCCCTGCATGATCGGATCGCGATAGCTGACATCCTCGGTGAAGGTCACTTCCAGCAAGGCCTGGCGGCGGGCGGCGTCGCTTTCGTTCCAGGCGGTGATGTAGTTTTGGGCGATGGTGTTGAGGTCGGTCATGGTCTGTCTCCTTCGTTGAGTGGCTTTGACACGACCTTTTTCACCCCAGGGAAGAACGAAACCAATTACGCCTGAGGTAATCGGGCAGACCTAGGAGAGGACAAAATCATGAGCAGCGGATTTTTCGGCGACATCGGCAAGATCAAATACGAGGGGCCGGATTCGACCAATCCGCTGGCCTACCGGTTCTACAATCCGGACGAAGTCGTTGCCGGCAAGCGGCTGGAGGACCATCTGCGCTTTGCGGTGGCCTACTGGCATTCCTTTGCCTGGCAAGGCGGCGATCCCTTCGGCGGGCAGACCTTCGATCGTCCGTGGTTCGCCAAGGCCGGCGGCGTCGACACGATGGAACTGGCCAAGCTCAAGGCCGATGTCGCCTTCGAGATGTTTTCGCTGCTCGGCGCGCCCTATTTCTGCTTCCACGACGCCGATGTCAGGCCGGAAGGCAAGGATTTTTCGGAAAGTGCCGCACGCCTCGACGAGATCGCCGACTATTTTGCGGCAAAGATGAAGCAGACCGGCGTCAAGCTGCTGTGGGGCACGGCGAACATGTTCTCCAACCGCCGCTTCATGTCGGGCGCGGCGACCAATCCCGATCCGGATGTGTTTGCCTATGCGGCGGCGACGGTGAAAAGCTGCATCGACGTCACCAAGCGGCTGAAGGGCGAGAACTATGTGCTGTGGGGCGGGCGCGAGGGCTATGAGACGCTGCTCAACACCGACTTGGCCCGCGAACAGGAGCAGGCAGGCCGCTTCCTCAACCTGGTCGTCGACTACAAGCACCGGATCGGCTTCAAGGGCACCATCCTGATCGAGCCGAAGCCGCAGGAGCCGACCAAGCACCAGTACGACTACGATGTCGCGACGGTCTACGGCTTCCTCAAGCGCTTCGGGCTGGAGAAGGAGGTCAAGCTCAACATCGAGCAGGGCCATGCGATCCTGGCCGGCCATTCCTTCGAGCACGAACTGGCGCTGGCCAATGCGCTCGGCGTCTTCGGTTCGATCGACATGAACCGCAACGACTACCAGTCGGGCTGGGACACCGACCAGTTCCCCAACAATGTGCCGGAAATGGCGCTGGCCTATTATCAGGTGCTGCTGGCGGGCGGCTTCAAGACGGGCGGCACCAATTTCGACGCCAAGCTGAGACGCCAGTCGCTCGACCCGCAGGATTTGCTGATCGGCCATATCGGCGGCATGGACGCTTGCGCGCGCGGGCTCAAGGCCGCCGTCCGCATGGTCGAGGACAAGGCGCTGTCTGGTCCCCTGGCGGAGCGCTATGCCGGCTGGAACAGCGCGGAAGCCAAGGCGATGCTGTCGGGCAAGCGCACGCTGGAGGAGATCGCCGAGCGGGTCGTCAAGAAGAAGATCGAGCCGCAGCCCCGGTCCGGACGCCAGGAACTGCTCGAGAACATCGTCAATCGCTACGTCTGAGACGTGGCGCCAGCAGATCTTCTGACCGACCCTGTTGCCGTGAAACGGCTTTGCGTGAGGGCGAAACCAACGACAAGGTTTTGCCCCGCGCCGCCCCTCAATCGCCTCGCTCTTGCCTTCAAACAGCCGTCACGGACCTCGTATAAAGTGGCTCATGGCGGGAATCAGGAAGAAGGAGGCGACCCGATATGCAGCATGAACGCGAAATCGACGCCCTGCTCTCATCTGGCGAAGCCGGTTCGATCATCGACCGGCTGATGGCGCTGCCGCATCCCAAGGAAGGTGCGCGCGGCAAGAACGAATGGGATCGCGCGGTAGCCAGCCGCTTCGAGACCCATCTGGCGAGACAGATGCGCTCGCAGATCGACGGCGCCGGCGACCATCAGAACGCCGCATAGCTGGCACTAGGCCCGGCGTAGCCTGACCGGCGCTTCGCCGAAAGCTCTTGAAAACGCTCTCGAAAATGCCGCGGCGGACGAGAAACCCGTCCGCCCGGCGATGTCAGCCATGGCCACACGCGTGTCGACCACCAGCCGGCGGGCCGCGCCGAGCCGCAGCCTGAGATAGTAGGCGCCCGGCGTCTCGCCAATCGACTTGCGAAAGATGCTTTCCAGCGTCCGTGCCGTCACCCCGGCGCGCTTGGCCACCGCGGCAATGGTCAGCGGCTGGTCCACATGCGCTTCCATCAGCCGGATCGCCTGCGCCAGCCGCGGATCATAGCCGTCGAGGCGGCCGAGCGAGACCAGCGGCTGGGCGTCGGTGGCGGCGCGCGCCTGATCGTAGATGAAGACGCTCGCCACATCGAGCGCCACCGCCATGCCGAGCCGGGTGCGGATCAGATGCAGCATCAGGTCGAAGGTCGGCGAGGCGCCGCCGGAGGTGAAGACCGGCCCGTCGATGACATAGCGGTCGGGGCGCACGTCGACACCGGGAAAGGCCGCGGAAAAATCCTCCATGTCCTCCCAATGGGTTGTGGCGCTGCGCCCTTCCAGCAAGCCGGCGCGTGCCACCAGCCAGGTTCCGGCTTCGACGCCGCCGCAGGCGCGCGCGGCGCGCGCGGCGCGGCGCAGGCCGGCAAGCAGCGCCGATGTGGCGTAGTTCTGGGTGCCGAAACCGGCAACCACGACCAGCACATCGGTTGGTTCGGCCGCATCGAAGCGGCCGCTGACCGCCACCGGCAGGCCGCATGTGGTGACCGGCGCCTCTCCCGTCACCGAGACCAGTTTGAAATCGAAGAGGATCTCGCCGGAAATGCGGTTGGCGGCGCGCAGTGGATCGACGGCCGAGGCCACGCACATGATCGACGAGCCTGAGAACACCAGCAGCGTCACCCTCAGCGGCGAGCGCTCGGCGCGAAAGATGTCAGGTTTTTCGCTTTTTATCATATGGCCTTCGTAAAACGCAAAACAGTTTTCGACAAGTCGGGCATTGTTATGGTCTGTCTCGATTGGGAGGAAATTTCATGCCGCTCGCGATGAACCGTGAGGTTTTCATTACCTGTGCCGTGACCGGATCCGGCGGCTCGCAGGACCGCAGCCCGCATGTGCCGCGTTCGCCCAAGCAGATCGCCGATTCCGCCATCGACGCGGCAAAGGCCGGCGCGGCGATCGTCCACTGCCATGTGCGCGATCCCGAGACCGGCAAACCCAGGCGCGACGTGCATCTCTACCGGGAAGTGACCGAGCGCATCCGCGCGGCCGACGTCGACGTGGTGCTGAACCTGACCGCCGGCATGGGTGGCGACATGGTGTTCGGCCCGCCGGAAGCGCCGCTGCCATTGAACGAAAGAGGCACGGACATGGGCGGCGCCACCAATCGCGTGGAACATGTGCGCCAGTGCCTGCCGGAAATCTGCACGCTGGATTGCGGCACAATGAATTTCGCCGAAGCCGATTATGTCATGACCAACACGCCCGGCATGCTGCGCGCCATGGGTGGCATGATGACGGCGCTCGGCGTCAAGCCGGAGATCGAGGCCTTCGACACCGGGCATCTGTGGTTCGCCAAGCAACTGGTCGAGGAACAGGTGCTGAAGCCGGACGCCTTGGTGCAGCTCTGCATGGGCGTGCCGTGGGGAGCTCCCGACGATCTCAACACCTTCATGGCCATGGTCAACAATGTGCCGTCGACCTGGAACTGGTCGGCCTTCTCGATCGGCCGCAACCAGATGGCCTATGCCGCCGCCGCGGTGCTTGCTGGTGGCAATATCCGCGTCGGGCTGGAGGACAATCTGTGGCTCGACAAGGGCGTGCTCGCCACCAACGCGCAGCTGGTCGAGCGCGCCGCCAGCATCGTCACCAATCTGGGCGCCCGGATCCTTGGGCCGGAAGAAGTGCGCCAGAAGCTGAACCTGACCAAGCGGGCGCCGATAGCGGCATAAATTATTCGCTGGGAGGTCGACATGACTACCGTCAAATTCACCGCGATGAAGGATGGCGACAAGGACGACTACGAATTCCTGACCGCCCATGAAATCGACTATGCCGCAAAGACTGGCGAGCGGCTGCTCGACGCGCTGGTGCAGCTCGACGAGGGCCTGTCCGGCTACAAGATCACAAGGCTCGGCCATTCGCTGCAGGCGGCCACCCGCGCCTGGCGCGACGGCGCCGACACCGACTGGATCGCCTGCGCCCTGCTGCACGACATTGGCGACATCTACGCGCCCTACAATCACGACGAATATGCGGCCGCCATCCTGAAACCCTTCGTGCGCGAGCAATGCACCTGGGTGGTGGAGAAGCATGGCGACTTCCAGCGCTTCTATTATGCCCACCATCTCGGCGGTAATCCGCATGCCCGCGACCGCTTCGCCGGCCACGCCTATTTCGACGATTGCGATGAGTTTTGCGAGCGCTGGGACCAGTCGAGCTTCGACCCGGCCTACGAGACGCTGCCGATCGATTTCTTCCGACCCTTCGTGCTCGAAGTGTTCGCGCGCAAGGCTTATGACCCGGCCGTGATCCGCGCCGGCGAGCGCGTGCCTCTCGTCGATCCAACAATTGCCAGGACAAGAACCGGAGCCCCCGCATGAGCATCATCAACAAGGCAGCCGCCATCGGCGGCGGTGTCATCGGCGCCGGCTGGGTGGCGCGTCTGCTCCTCAATGGCATCGACGTGTCGATCTTCGATCCCGATCCCGAGGCGTCACGCAAGGTCGGCGAGGTGATGAAGGGCGCGCGCCGCGCCTACAAGCAGATGCTGCCCGGTGGCCTGCCCAAGGAGGGAAAACTCACCTTCGCAAAGATGATCGCCGAGGCGGTGGCCGATGCCGACTTCATCCAGGAAAGCGTGCCGGAAAGGCTTGATCTCAAGCACCGCGTGCTGGCCGAGATCGACCTCTATGCGCCGGCGAACGCCATTGTCGGCTCGTCGACCTCCGGCATCAAGCCGACCGACATGCAGGTGGCGATGAAGAAGCATCCGGAGCGGCTGGTGGTCGGCCATCCGTTCAACCCGGTCTATCTCCTGCCGCTGGTCGAGATCGTCGGCGGCGAGCAGACCTTTCCCGAGGCGATCGAAGTCGCCAAGGAGATCTATGCGTCGATCGGCATGAAGCCTGTCGTGATCCGCAAGGAGATCGAGGCGTTTGTCGGCGACCGCCTGCTGGAAGCGGCGTGGCGCGAGGCGCTATGGCTGATCAAGGACGGTATCTGTACCGTCGAGGAACTCGACGACATCATGCGCTACGGCTTCGGCCTGCGCTGGGCGCAGATGGGCATGTTCCAGGTCTATCGCGTCGCCGGCGGCGAGGCCGGCATGCGCCACTTCATGGCGCAGTTCGGACCATGCCTGAAATGGCCATGGACCAAGCTGATGGACGTGCCGGAATTCAACGACGAACTGGTCGACCTGATCGCCACCCAGTCGGACGACCAGGCGCATGGCCTGTCGATCCGCGAGTTGGAAAAGATCCGCGACGACAATCTGGTCGCGATCATGGAGGCGCTGTCGAAACAGAACAGGGGCAAGGGCTGGGGCGCCGGTGCCTTGCACAAGGACTATACGAAGCAGTTGGCCAAGCTGGCGGCGAAGAAGCCCATGGCCTCCAAGGCGGCCGAGAAGGCCAAAGCAGCCAAGCCGGTGAAGAAGGCAAAGGCGGAAAAGCCGAAGAAAAAGAAGAAAGGCTGACGCCATGGATTTCGGTCTTTCCGAAGAGCAAAAACTCATCGTCGAGACGACGCGCGCCTTCGTCGAGAACGAGCTCTATCCGCATGAGCGCGAGGTGGAACGCACCGGCGTGCTGCGCCGCGAGCTGATCGAGGAATTGAAAGCCAAGGCGATCGAGGCCGGGCTCTATGCAGCCAACATGCCGGCGGATGTCGGCGGCGCCGGGCTCGATACGGTCACTTGGCTGCTCTACGAAAAGGAACTCGGCCGCGCCAACTATGCGCTGCACTGGACCTGCGTGGCGCGGCCCTCCAACATCCTTCTGGCCGGCACGCCCGAACAGCGCGAAAAATACCTGTTCCCTTGCATTCGCGGCGAGAAATGGGACTGCCTGGCGATGACCGAGCCGGGCGCCGGCTCCGACCTGCGCGGCATGAAGGCGACCGCGGTGCAGGATGGCGACGATTGGGTGCTGAATGGCACCAAGCACTTTATCTCCCACGCCGATCTCGCCGACTTCGCCATCGTCTTCATGGCCTCGGGAGAGGAAGAGACTTCGCGGGGAAACCGCAAGAAGATCACCGCCTTCTTCGTCGACAAGGGCACCAAGGGCTTTGCGGTGCGCGATGGCTACCGCAACGTCTCGCATCGCGGCTACACCAACGCCATCCTCGAATTCGACGATTGCCGGTTGCCCGCAAGCCAGGTGCTCGGCGAGGTCCACAAGGGTTTCGACGTTGCCAATTCCTGGCTCGGCGCGACCCGGCTGCAGGTCGGCGCCACCTGTCTCGGCCGGGCCGAACGGGCGCTTGGCCATGCCATCGAATATGCCGCGCAGCGCCAGCAGTTCGGCCAGCAGATCGGCAAGTTCCAGGGCGTGTCGTTCAAGCTCGCCGACATGGCGACCGAATTGAAGGCCGCCGACCTGATGGTGTTCGAAGCCGGCTGGAAGTACGATCAGGGCACGGTCACTGATCAGGACATGGCCATGGCCAAGCTGAAGGCCACCGAAATGCTTGCCTTCGTCGCCGATGAGGCGATCCAGATCCATGGCGGCATGGGGCTGATGGACGATCTGCCGCTGGAGCGCATCTGGCGCGACGCCCGCGTCGAGCGCATCTGGGAAGGCACGTCGGAAATCCAGCGCCACATCATTTCGCGGGCGCTGCTGCGGGCGGTTGGGGGCTAGAGCATGATCCCAAAAAGTGGAATCCGGTTTTTGGATAAGATCATGCTCGAACGAAAAGATGACCATGCACAAGCTTGAACGCCTCCTGCGTCCCAAATCGATCGCCGTCTTCGGCGGGGCGCAGGCGGCTGCCGTCGTCGCGCAGTCGATCAAGATGGGCTTTGTCGGCGAGATCTGGCCGGTGCACCCGACCAAGGACGAGGTTGCCGGCCGCAAGGCCTATCGCTCCGTCGCCGAGCTGCCCGGCGCGCCGGATGCCGCCTTTGTCGGTGTCAACCGGCACCTGACCATCGAGGTGGTCAAGGCGCTGGCCGAGCGCGGCGCCGGGGGTGCGGTCTGTTTTGCCGCCGGCTTCCTGGAAACCGAAGCCTATGACGAGGATGGCGAGCGGCTGCAGGCCGAACTGGTCGCCGCCGCCGGCCAGATGCCGATCATCGGGCCGAACTGCTACGGCCTTATCAACTATGCCGACGGCGCGCTGCTGTGGCCCGACCAGCATGGTGGCATCAGGCTGGCCCAGGGCGGCAAGGGCGTCGCCATCATCACCCAATCGTCCAACATCGCCATCAACATGACGATGCAGAAACGCGGCCTGCCGATCGCCTTCCTGATGACCGCCGGCAACCAGGCGCAGACCGGGCTTTCCGAAATGGCGCTTGGGCTCATCGAGGACGATCGCGTCACTTCGCTTGGCCTGCATATCGAGGCCTTCGATTCGGTAGCCGGTTTTGAGCGACTGGCGGCGCGGGCACGGGAACTGAAGAAGCCCATCATCGCCATGAAGGTCGGCCGGTCCGAACAGGCGCGGCAAGCGACGGTGTCGCACACCGCCTCGCTGGCCGGTTCCGACGCCGCCTCGGGTGCCTTCCTGAAGCGGCTCGGCATCGCGCGTGTCGATTCCATTCCCGCCTTCATCGAGGCGCTGAAGCTGTTGCACGTGACAGGCCCCCTGCCCGGCTACATTCTGTCGTCGATGAGCTGTTCGGGCGGCGAGGCCTCCGTCATGGCCGACAGCGCCGAGGGCCGCTGGGTGAATTTCCCGGTGCTCACCGACAAGCACCGCGCCCATGTCAAATCGACCCTCGGCCCGCTGGTGGCTGTCGCCAATCCGTTGGACTATCACACCTTCATCTGGAACAACGAGCCGGCGATGACCGCCACCTTCACCGCCATGGTGTCGGGTGGTTTCGACCTCAACATGCTGGTGCTCGACTTCCCGCGTCCCGACCGCTGCTCGGTCACCGACTGGTGGGCGACGCTGCGCGCCTTCGAATCGGCGCTGAAGACCAACATGGCGCACGGCGCGATCGTCTCTTCGCTGCCGGAGAACCTGCCAGAGGAATACACCGCCGAGCTGATGGCGCGCGGCATGGTGCCGTTGTTCGGCATCTCCGAAGCCCTGGATGCCGCCCAGGCGGCGGCTTTCATCGGCTGGGCGTGGCGCGAGCCGCAGGCGCAGCCCATCGACACGTCAGCCTCCGGCGCGCCGGCCGGCGGTCATGTCACGCCCGACGAGGCCGAGGCGAAGGCGCGGCTGATCGAGGCCGGGCTTTCCGTGCCCAAGGGCGAACGTGCCGGCAATGCGGTCGAGGCGGTGATCTCGTCGATGGCGCTCGGCTTTCCGGTGGCGCTGAAGGCCCTGGGCGTCACCCACAAATCTGAGCTTGGCGCGGTGCGGCTCAACCTTAGGGATGCCGAATCCGTCAGCGCTGCCGCCCATGATCTCTTGCCGCTCGGTTCCGGCCTCTATGTCGAGCGCATGGTGCGCGACGGCGTCGCCGAGCTCATCGTCGGCTTCACCCGCGACCCGATGTTCGGCGCGGTGATGACGCTCGGCACCGGCGGCGTGCTGGTCGAGCTGTTGCGCGACAGCGTCACGCTGATGCTGCCGGCAAGCCGCGACGACATTGAGGCGGCGCTGCGCGGCCTGAAACTGTTCCCGCTGCTCGAAGGCTATCGCGGCCGGCCCAGGGCCGATGTGCCGGCGGCCATCGACGCCATAGCAGGCATTGCCGCCTTCGTGCAGAAGAATGCCGGCGAGATCGAGGAACTCGACATCAATCCGCTGATTGTCTGCGCGCAAGGCAAGGGCGCCTGGATCGCCGACGCGCTGCTGGTGCTGGGAGAGAACAAGCATGTCTGATGTCATTTCGACCCGCCGTGAAGGCACGATCCTCGAAGTCACGCTCGACCGGCCCAAGGCCAACGCCATCGACCTGAAGACGTCGCGGCTGATGGGCGAGACGTTCAAGGCGTTTCGCGACGATCCGGGCTTGCGCGTCGCCATCGTCAAGACCGCCGGCGACAAGTTCTTCTGCGCCGGCTGGGATCTCAAGGCCGCGGCCGGTGGCGACGCGGTCGACGGCGACTATGGCGTTGGCGGCTTCGCCGGGCTGCAGGAATTGCGCGACCTCAACAAGCCGGTGATCGCCTGCGTCAACGGCATGGCGGTCGGCGGCGGCTTCGAGCTGGCGCTGTCCTGCGACCTCATCTATGCCTCCGACCATTCCTCCTTCGCGCTGCCCGAGATCCGCGCTGGGACGCTGGCCGATGCGGCAACGATCAAGCTGCCGAAGCGCATTCCTTATCATGTCGCCATGGACCTCCTGCTCACCGGCCGCTGGATGGATGTGGCGGAAGCCCACCGCTGGGGCTTGGTCAACGAAGTTCTGCCCAAGGAAAAGCTCGAGGAGCGCGTCTGGGAGATCGCCCGCCTGCTCGCCAGCGGCCCGCCGCTGGTCTTCGCGGCGATCAAGGAAACGGCGCGGGTCGCCGAGGCTCTGACCTTCCAGGATGCGATGAACAAAGTGACGCGCCGGCAGTTGGCGACGGTTGACGCGTTGTACGGCTCGGAGGACAATTTAGAGGGCTTTCGTGCTTTCGCTGAGAAGCGTGATCCCGTGTGGAAGGGGAAGTGAACGGCAGTTCAACGCCCATGACCGACTACAAAACCCTTATCGACGCCGAGACCTGGGCCTTCATCGAGCGGACCAATTCCTATTATCCGCCGGACACGATCGACTACACGATCGCGCAGCAGCGCGAGATCTACGACCGCATGTGCCGCGAATTCTTTGCTGGCTACCCCGAGGGCGTGACGGCCGAAACCACCGCCATTGCCACGCCTTCACATGCCATCCCGATCCGCATCTACCGCACGCCGGCGCCGGAAGCGGCGGCCATGGTGCTGTATTTCCATGGCGGCGGTTTCATCCTCGGTGGGTTGGACAGCCATGACGATGTCTGCGCCGAGCTTTGCGCCCGCACTGGCTTGGAGGTGGTTTCGATCGACTACCGGCTGGCGCCGGAGCATCTTCACCCGGCAGCCTTCGACGATGCCATGAGCGCCTTCGAATGGGCGGCAACCACCTACAAGCGCCCGATCCTGCTCTGCGGCGACAGCGCCGGCGGCAATCTCGCCGCGGCGGTCAGCCATGCTACACGCGGCCACAAGAGAAAACCGATCGGCCAGGTGCTGATCTATGCAGGCCTGTTCGGCGACCGCTCGAAGGGCTCCTATGTGACGCATGCCGAAGCGCCCATGCTGACGACCCGCGATATCGAATTCTACATGCACATCCGCACCGGCGACGAGGACCGCACCGGCGACCTCACGCTGTCACCGCTTGCCGACGCCGATTTTGCCTATCTGCCGCCGACTGTGCTGACCACCGCGCAATGCGACCCGCTGTCGTCCGACGGCGAAGCCTATCGCGACCGTATCATTGCAGCAGGCGGGCGCGCCTACTGGTTCGAGGAGCCGGGACTGGTGCACGGCTATCTCAGGGCCAGGCACACGGTCGGCCGGGCGCGTACGAGCTTTACCCGGATCGTCGACGCGGTGTCGGTTCTGGGGCGAGGCGAATGGATCTGGTGAGACTTTATCCGACCGCGCGCCCGGCCGCGCGACCCGCGGCTCGGCCCGAAAAGATACAGCCGCCGAGGAAGGTGCCCTCCAGCGCGGCATAGCCATGCATGCCGCCGCCGCCGAAACCGGCGACTTCGCCCACGGCATAGAGCCCTTCGACCGGCTCGCCCCCTGCGTCCAGCACACGGCTGTCGAGATCGGTCTGCAACCCGCCCAGCGTCTTGCGGGTCAGGATGTTGAGCCGGACCGCGATCAGCGGGCCATTGTCCGGATCGAGCATCTTGTGAGGCTTTGCCGTGCGGATGAGCTTGTCGCCGAGATAGGCCCGCGCACCGCGCAGCGCGATGATCTGCATGTCCTTGGAGAAGGGATTGTCGAGTTGCCGGTCGCGGGCGCGGATCTCGCGTTCGACCTGAGCCAGCTCCAGCAGCGGCTCGCCGCCGGCCAAGGCGTTCATGCGGGAAACCAGCGCCGGCAGTTCGGACTCGACGATGAAATCCTCGCCCTTCTCCATGAAGGCCTTCACCGGACCCGGAATGCCTGACGTGGCGCGGCCGAGCACCTGGCGCCAGCTCTTGCCCGTCAGGTCGGGATTCTGTTCGGAGCCCGACAACGCGAACTCCTTCTGGATGATCTTCCTGGTCAGGATAAACCAGGAATAGCCGAAGCCCGTCGCCATGATGTGGCTGAGCGTGCCCAGCGTATCGAAGCCGGGATAGAGCGGCACCGGCAGGCGCTTGCCGCGTGCATCGAGCCACAGCGACGACAGACCGGGCAGGATGCGGATGCCATGGCCGGTCCAGAGCGGCGCCCAGTTTTTTATCCCCTCGACATAGTGCCACATGCGATCACGGTTGATGACACTGCCTCCGGCTTGCTCGGTGATCGCCAGCATGCGGCCGTCGACATGATCGGGAACGCCGCTGATCATGCGTCGCGGCGGCGAACCCAGCCGCTGCGGCCAGTTCTTGCGTACAAGCTCGTGATTGGCGCCGATGCCGCCGGAGGCGACGATGACTGCTTGCGCCTTCAGTTCGAAATCGCCTGAAATGTCGCGCGAACTCTTGCGGCCGCGCTCGACGTCGCTGGGCGCGAGTATGTCGCCGCGCACGCCGGTGACGACGGCGCCGGCCCGGGTCAGTTCGTTGACGCGGTGGCGAAACTTGACGTGGATCAGCCCTTGGCTTTCGGCCTCACGCAGGCGGTAGATGAAGGGTTCGAGCACGCCGGGGCCGGTGCCCCAGGTGATATGGAATCGCGGCACCGAATTGCCGGGGCCGACGGCATTGCCGCCGCCGCGCTCGGCCCAGCCGACCACCGGAAAGAATTTCATGCCGCGCTGCATCAGCCAAGAGCGCTTCTCGCCGGCCGCAAAGCCGACATAGGCCTCGGCCCATCGGCGCGGCCAGGAATCTTCCGCGCGATCGAAGGCGGCGGTGCCCAACCAGTCCTCGAGCGCGAGGTCATGCGAGTCGTGGATGCGCATGCGCCGCTGTTCGGGCGAACCGACGAGGAAAATGCCGCCAAGCGACCAGAACGCCTGGCCACCGAGCGATTGCTCAGGCTCCTGGTCGAGGATGATGGTCTTCTTGCCGGCCTCGACCAGCTCCGCCGCGGCGACGAGCCCGGCGAGGCCGGCACCGACCACGATTACATCCGCATCGTCAGCCACACTCTCCTCCCGGCTGGGAATTGTCAGACCTTCTCCCAGCCGTCCTTCTCGCCGGCCCGGAAGATGGCGTCGATGACCTTCTGGTTGAGCACGGATTCTTCCAGCGTGAAAACGCGGTCCTTGCCGCCCTGTGCCGCCCGCGCGAAGGCCTCGACCTCCAGCCGGTACTGCTGCGTGCCGGGAAAGCGGAACACTTGTGCCTCGGTGTGGCTCTGGTTGTGCAATTCGATGCGGTGATGGTCGTAGAGACCGGCATTGAACGGCGAGAACACTTCGATGAACCCCTTCTCGCCGTGAAACACCATCACCTGCCGCGCCGCCATCTGCGTCGACAGATAGAAGGACAGTTCGAAGTCGCCGAAATCGGCGCGGATCGAGGAATAGATGTCGGTGCCGAATTTCTTGTCGCGCTCGATGGTGGCTTGTATCCGCAGCGGCTCCTTGCCCGTCGAGAAGCGCGTCGACACCGTCGGATAGACACCGATATCGGGCAGCGCACCGCCGCCAAGGTCGAGCTGGTTGCGCATGTTGGTGGGATCGACATTGTAATAGGAGAATGCACCCTGCACGTGGCGCAGCCGGCCGATGGCGCCGCTGGCGATGAGCTCGCGCACCTTGATCCATTGCGGATGGTAGACGACCATGAAGGCCTCGCAGACCAGCACCTTTTTGGTGTCGCGCAGCTTGATCAAAGGTGGAATGTCCTTGGCATCGAGCGCCAGTGGCTTTTCGACCAGCACATGCTTGCCGGCTTCGATCGCCTTGGCCGTCCATTCGACATGCTGCGAGGTCGGCAGCGGGATGTAGACGCCATCGACCTCCTTGGAGGCGAGCAGCTCCTCATAGGAACCGAAGGCATGGCGCGCGCCGAAGCGCTCGGCCAGCGCACGCGCCTTCGACACATCGCGGCTGGCGATCGCCGACAAAACGCCGTTCTCCGCCTCGACCATCGCAGGCAAAAGATGCTCGCGGCCGATCTTGGCCGTCGACAAAACACCCCATCGGAACATCAGGCTTCCTCCATCTCGATTGCAGGAGTGGAGGTTTGCCCGAAATCGTCGGAAAAGCCAATGCGGGAGCTCTGGTTCCTCGCCCCACGAAGTGGATACGAAGTGGGGAGAGGTGGCCCGGCGAAGCCGGGACGGAGAGGGGCCTTCGTAGAGTGCCCGGGCTTGCCAATCTAAGCGCCCTTGGGCTTCGCTTCATGACCGCCCAAGTCAGAGGGTTCTGGCTTCGCGACCGTCGTCCCCCTCTCCGTCCCGGCTTCGCCGGGCCACCTCTCCCCCACTTCGCGGGGGCGAGGAACCTAGGTCCTGCGAGGGCTAGCCCCTTCTACCCATAAGCGTCATGTCGAAGTCGACGATGTTGGAGTAGATCGGCGTGCCGACATCCATGCCGTAGCGTGATCTGAGCACCTTGCCGGTGACGTGGAACTTTATCATGCCGGCCTTGAGGCCGCCGAGTTCGGCGGTGAACTTTTCCGGAAAGGTCTTGCCGCGCGCCGTCAGCCGGCCGGTGACAAGCGCCGTGGTGTCGCCGGTGCGTTTGACGCTGGTCGAGCGGAACTGGATTTCCGGGCTGTTAGCGGCATCGAACACAGCGTCCGAGCGAAGGAAGGCGTCGATGCGGCTCTGGCCGGTGCCGACGCTTTCGGGGAAGATGGTGAAATTGACCTGGGAGCGCCCGACATCGCGGTTGTCGATGCGGATCGTGCCCTTGAAGCGGGCGAAGGCGCCATCGAGGGCGCCGCCGCCGGCATTGCCGATGGTGAAGTGGATGCTGGAATTGGCCGGGCTGATCGTATAGCTGCCGGCAGCATCGCTAAGGGCGACCGCCGCGGAAACAGGCATGGCAAGGCAAGCGGCAAGAGCCGCAAATCCGAAGATGCGTGCGTACATGGGTTTTTTCCTTCTCGAGACACGCATTGTCTGCGTCGTCGCCCCATCAACGAATGAGCCGTCCGCCCTATTCCATGTCACGGTCTGACGAAGGCGTGATCATGCGCGTCAGCACCGTGTCCTTCAGCCAGAAATGATGGCGCAGCGCAGCCAGCGCATGCAGAGCGACAAGCGCGATGCCGGCATAGGCAAGATACCAATGCGCCGCCGCCCAGAAGCTTTCGGCCGCATCCGATTCGGCCAATGGCAGGTTCGGCATGACGAACAGGTTGAAGGGCATGCTGGGGATCTCCAGCATCGAGACCGACACCAGCGCCCATCCCGACAGAGGCAGCGCAAGCTGAAAGGCGTAGAGCGCAAGATGCGCGAGCGGCGCGGTCCGGCGTTCGAAAGGTCCGACCGAGCGCGGCAGGGCCGGCGCTGCATTGCCGATGCGCCAGGCGATGCGCAGGATGATGAGGCCAAGCAGCAGGAAACCAAACGACTTGTGCAGCTGGATCAGCTCGAAGGCGCTGCGCTGGCTGGTTAGCCGCACCATGACGAAGCCAAGCGCGAACTGGCCGATGAAGATCAAAGCGATCAACCAGTGAAGAAAGATCGCCGCCCAGCCGTAGCGGGTCGTGCTGTTGGTAATCGATGCGGACATGGTGGGTGAACGCCCGCGAGCCCGGCTTTCATCCGGCCACCTTGAAGAAATCGACAAAGGCGCGGAGCGCCGGCCGCATCTGGCGGCGGCTCGGGTAATAGACGAAGAAGCCGTTGAAGGGTTGGCACCAGTCCTCCAGCACGCGAATGAGCCTGCCATCGGCAATCGCCTCGCGGACATAATCCTCGAACAGGAAAGCAAGCCCGGCGCCATCGATGGCCGCATTGGCGATCAGATAGTCCTCGTCGAGGATCAGCGGGCCTTGCACCGCCAGTTCGATCTCCTCACCGTCCTTCTCGAATTCCCAGCGATAGAGGATGCCGCTGGAGAATCGGAAGCGCAGGCAGCGGTGGTCGGCGAGATCATTGGGATGGCGCGGCCTGGGCATGTTCCTGAAATAGGACGGCGCACCGACGACGGCGCCGCGAATATCGGGGCCGATGCGCACCGCGATCATGTCACGCTGCAGGCTCTCGCTGAGCCGGACGCCTGCGTCGAAGCCGCCTTCGACGACATCGGTGAAGCGATCCTCGATGACGATCTCCAGCACGATATCGGGATAGGCCGCGGCAAATGCGCCGAGCCGTGGCGTCAGCGCCAGATGGGCTGCGGTGCGCGGCACGGTGAGCCTGAGATTGCCGGCAGGCCGGTCGCGCGCCTCGACCGCCGATTCCAGCGCAAGATCGATCTCCGACAGCGCCGGCCGCAGACGCTCCAGCAATTGCGCGCCTTCTTCCGTCGGGGCGACGCTGCGCGTGCTGCGCGCCAGCAGGCGAACGCCGAGCCGCGCTTCCAGGGTGGCGATCGCGTGACTGACCGCCGAGGGTGCAATGGCCAACTCCCTGGCGGCACCCCGAAAGCTGCCGAATTGGGCGACGGTTGCCAGCACCGCCAGTTGGGAAAGGTGAGCTCGATTCATTGATCTATCTTTTAGAACAGCCTGTGCAAATGAGAGCTGATTATCGAACAGGAAGCAAGGCGCTATGTCTGCCGCATCGCAACAAGGAGACGCGTGATGCAGACCCGCAAGCTAGGAACTGAATTGGATGTCTACCCCGTCGGCCTCGGCTGCATGGGCATGAGCTTCGTCTATGGCGGCCAGGAGGAAAAGGAGTCAATCGCCACGCTGCGCCGCGCCGTCGAGATCGGCGTCAATTTCTTCGACACGGCCGAGGTCTATGGCCCCTATGAGAACGAGAGCCTGCTCGGCAAGGCGCTGGGACCGGTCCGCGACCGCGTGACCATCGCGACCAAATTCGGCTTCAGGATCCTCGAAGAAGGCGCGGGCATCGATCGCATGGCTGGTCTCGACAGCCGCCCCGAGCACGTCAAGGCGGTCGCCGAGGCGTCGCTAAAGCGGCTCGGCACCGATGTGATCGACCTCTACTACCAGCACCGTGTCGATCCTAATGTGCCGATCGAGGACACGGTCGGCGCCATGGCCGAGCTGGTGCGCGAGGGCAAGGTGCGGGCGCTGGGTCTGTCGGAAGCGAGCGCGGCGACCATCCGCCGGGCGCATGCCGTGCATCCGATCGCGGCCGTGCAGAGCGAATATTCGCTATGGAGCCGCGACCCGGAAGAAGAAGTGTTCGCCGTCTGCCGCGAGCTCGGTATCGGCTTTGTCCCCTACAGCCCGCTCGGCCGCGGCCTGCTCACCGGCACCATCGCCAAGCCCGACGTTCTCGGCGCCGACGATTGGCGCCTTAGCTTGCCGCGCTTCCAGGCCGAGGCGATGGCAGCCAATGCCAAGGTGATCGCCACTCTGGAAAAGATGGCGGCGGAGAAGGGCGTGACGTCAGCCCAGTTGGCGCTGGCCTGGGTGCTGCACCAGGGGGATTTCATCGTGCCGATCCCCGGCGCGCGAAAAATCCGCCATCTCGAGCAGAACACGGCGGCGGCTGAGATCGAATTGAACGCGGCCGAGGTCGCGGCCATTGGCGACGCGCTGTCGCCGGACAAGGTCGTTGGCAAACGCTACACGGAGGAGCTGCTGGCGTTGGTCAACGGGTGAATGCCTGAAGGGGCGCATCGGCGCCCCTTTTTTGAGCGCCGCGCAGCGCAGAAGGCCGCGAGACGTTGGCGGGACAGCGCCCCCCGCCGACATTTCAAACTTTCATAGGCTCACCACGGCACCACCGCGATCTCCGGCCAATTCTCCTTCGCACGCGCGCCCTTGACCTCATGCGTCTGCCTGTTGTCCATCACCCGGTTCGGCGTGATGCGGAACGAGAAGATGTCGTCGAGGCCGAACGGCGCCACCAATTCCAGCTGCCCGTCAATGTCGTAACGCACGCCAACCGCATGGGTCCGCGAGGCGAAATGGCCGAGCGAGTGGCTGGAGCTGATATAGCGGGGGCAGGTTCGGCCGAACTTGAGGGGATACCACAGATGCACCCGCGCCTGGTTGCGGATTTCGACCGGCAGCGGCAAGCCGGCGAAGACTGGAGCGGCGCGGGCAATCACGCCGTCTTCGGCCTCATAGGACAGGTCGCTCTCGTCGAAATAGAACAGGTCGACATCCCTGATGCCGTAACCCGACGGTTTGCCGGTCAGATGGTTCCAGACGCTGTTGTAGAGCGCGCCTGAGACAACCAGCCAATCGGGCAGATCGAGCGCGCGTGCACGCGCCAGCGTCTCGCCGAGCAGGGGGTCGGCGGAGACGATGTCGAGGAACGCCGCCCGTTGGGTTTCAAAGGAGAGCCCGGAATAGCGCAGATGGTCCATCGCCCTTTGGAGGGCGATTCGTCACCTGCACGCAATCTCTTTACTCACTGTGGGTTGGGCTCGGACCAGAATACAGGCTCCTCGATTGGCGGCCACTTTTCGCCATATACAAAGCCCTCGATTGCATCCAGCTTTCCTGCAACCTCATCGAAGAACAGCACCATGCCGCAGCGAAGCTGATCAGGCCCAACGCAGGCGACCCGAAGCGAACTGAACACCCGGCTCTCAAAACGCAATTCAGGGGGAACCGACGAGGGAATGACTGTTGTCATGAATCCTACAGGATTGCGGCTGCGGCCTTTGACCTTCAGTACGTGCGCCGCATCATGAGAAATGCCTGCTGAACGACAGAACTCCTGAACAAAAAAATCTCGAGCGGACTCAGGTCCATTAGCTTAACCTCGTAGCACACCACCGGTCTGCTTGCCGACATTCTCGACGATGCGCCTGGCCAGCGCCTCGAAATCCTCGTCGGTCAGCGTCTTTTCGACCGGCTGGATCGACACTTCGATGGCGATCGACTTCTTGGCGGTACCCAGCGACGCCCCTTCGAAGACGTCGAAGACCGAGACGCCCGATATCAGCTTCTTGTCGGCGGCAAGGGCCGCGCGAACAAGCGTGCCGGCCTCGACCGCCCTGTCGACGACGAAGGCGAAATCGCGCTTGACCGCCTGGAAGGGCGACAAATCGAGCCTCGGCTTTGTTTTCGTCGGCTTGGCCTTTGGCTCGGGCACGGCATCGACGAAGACCTCGAAGCCGCAGAGCGGCCCTGAGACATCAAGTCCTTCCAGCGTCTTCGGATGGAACTCGCCGAATGTGCCGAGCACCGTCTTCGGTCCGAGCTTGATCGTGCCGGAGCGGCCGGGATGGTACCAGGCCGGGCCGCCGGCCTCGATCTGCAGCCGCTCGACCGGCGCGCCGCAGGCCTCTAGTGCTGCGATCGCATCGGCCTTGGCGTCGAACACGCCGACCGGACCTGAATTGCCGGCCCAGTTGCGGCCGGAGCCGTCGAGCTTGGCCGTGCCGCGCCGCACGCCGGCAGCGACACGCCGCTGCTGGTCGGCGCCATCGCCCTCATAGGTGCCCGAGACCTCGAACAGCGCGACATCGCCAATGCCCTTGTCGGCATTGCGCTGGGCGGCGGCGATCAGGCCGGGCAGCAGCGAGGGCCGCATGTCCGACATGTCGGCGGCGATCGGGTTGGCAAGCTTAAGTGCTGCCTGGCCGCCGCCGAACAGTTCGGCGTGCTTTGCCGGAATGAACGACCAGGTGACGGCCTCCATCATGCCGCGCACGGCAAGCGCCCGCTTGGCCGCGCGGGTGCGGATCTGCAGCGTCGTCAGGATTTTTGCGTTGACGGCGTCATGGGCACCGAGCGGCTGGGCCAAGATGTTGTCGACCCCATGGATGCGCATCACCTCTTCAACCAGGTCGGCCTTGCCGTCGACATCCGGCCGCCAGGAAGGGACCTTCACGTCGACGATGTCGCCCGAGCCCTGCGGCTCGAAGCCGAGGCGCGACAGGATGTCGAGGCTTTCGTCCCTGGGCACCTCGATGCCGGTCAGCCGCTTCACTTCCGACAGCGGGAAGGCCACGATCTTGGGCGTGTGGCCTGCATAGCCGACGACTTCGATCTCGGTCGGTGTGCCGCCGCAGAAATCGAGCACCAGCTTCGTCGCCAACTCCACGCCGGGGACCATGAATTCGGGATCGACGCCACGCTCGAAGCGGTAGCGCGCATCGGTGATGATGCCGAGCGTGCGGCCAGTGCGGGCCGTGGTAATCGGATCCCAGAGCGCGGATTCGATCAGCACGTCCGACGTGTTCTCGTCGCAGCCCGAATGCTCACCGCCCATGATGCCGGCGATCGACTCGACACCGTCCTCGTCGGCGATGACGCACATTTCGGGCGTCAGCGTGTATTCGCGACCATCGAGCGCCTGCACCTTTTCGCCATCGCGCGCCCTGCGCACGGTGAGGTTGCCGGCGACCTTCGCGGCGTCGAAGACATGCAGTGGCCGGCCGCGGTCGAAGGTCACGTAATTGGTGATGTCGACCAGCGCGCTGATCGGCCTCAGCCCGATGGCGAGCAGCCGCTGCTGCAGCCATTTCGGCGATGGGCCGTTCTTGACGCCCTTGACCAGCCTGAGCGCGAAGCCGGGGCAAAGCTCCGGCGCTTCAATCTTCACCTTGACCGGGCACATGCCATCGCCGGCATGCGGCATGATCGCGCCGCCAACGAGGCGGCCAAGCCCGCTTGCGGCGAGATCCCTGGCGATGCCGTAGACGCTTGTCGCATCCGGCCGGTTCGGCGTCAGGTTGATCTCGATCACCGGATCGTCGAGATGCGCATAGGCGGCGAAGCTGGTGCCGACAGGCGCATCCTCCGGCAGGTCGATGATACCGTGATGCTCGTCTGACAGCTCCAGCTCGCGCTCGGAGCACATCATGCCGTGGCTCTCGACACCGCGGATCTTGCCGACGGTCAGCGTCACGTCGATACCGGGAACATAGGTGCCGGGCGCGGCGAAGGCGCCGATCAGGCCGGCGCGGGCGTTTGGCGCGCCACACACCACTTGCACCGGGGCCTTGCCGTCGCCGGTATCGACGGTGAGCACACGCAACCGGTCGGCGTCGGGGTGCTGCACCGCCGTCAGCACCTTGGCGATGACGAAAGGTTTCAGGCCCGCCTTGTCGTCGACATGCTCGACTTCGAGGCCGATCGAGGTCAGCCGCTCGACGATCTCCGCCAGCGAGGCGTCGGTCTCGAGATGGTCCTTGAGCCAGGAGAGGGTGAATTTCATGACAGTGTTCCGTCTGATGGTCTTTGCCCGTCAGGACTTTGCAAGTTGGCAGGTCTGGGCACGCTGGTCTTGAGATGTCTCGGCAAGTCGTCCGGCATGTGCAAATAGGGGAGTTGCTCGCGCACATGGGCGTGGTGGGTCGGCTTGAAATAGGCCGGCATGTCCATGGCGCCGAGCATGAAGTAGATATGGTCTTCCAGCCGCTCGTCGACATAGGCGATGGGCGAGCCGCAGATGCCGCAGAAGGAGCGCGTCACCGGCCCGTTCTCGAACATCTTCAACGCCTTGCCGGTAAAGGCGACCTGACCGGTCATGAAGCCGACAAAGGCCGATACCGGCGCGCCGCTGGCCCGCCGGCAATCGCCGCAATGGCAGTAGCTGATGTGATGCGGTTCGGCCGAGGCCTCGAACCGCACGGCGCCGCAGCGGCAGCCGCCGGCGTGCGGCGCTGTCATGTGCTCAGTCCTCCGAACAGGGTCGGCATGTCGAGCGGCCTGAAACCGTAATGCGACAGCCAGCGCACATCGGCGTCGAAAAAGGCGCGCAGGTCCGGCATGCCGTATTTCAGCATGGCGATGCGGTCGATGCCCATGCCCCAGGCAAAGCCCTGGTACTCGTCCGGGTCGAGCCCGCCATGGCGCAGCACATTGGGATGGACCATGCCGCAGCCGAGGATCTCCAGCCAGTCGGAGCCTTCGCCGAAGCGCACCTCGCCCGGCCTGGAGCGGTCGCACTGGATATCGACCTCGAGGCTGGGCTCGGTGAACGGGAAGAAGCTCGGCCGGAAGCGCATCTTGACCTGCGGAACCTCGAAGAAGGCCTTGCAGAACTCTTCCAGCACCCACTTCATGTTGGCGACATTGGCCGTCTTGTCGATCACCAGCCCCTCGACCTGATGGAACATCGGCGAGTGGGTGGCATCGGAATCCTGCCGGTAGGTCTTGCCGGGGATGACGATGCGGATCGGCGGCTTCTGCCGCTCCATGGTGCGGATCTGCACCGGCGAGGTGTGGGTGCGCAACAGCTTGCGCTCGCCCTTCTCGTCCGGCTGGAAGAAGAAGGTGTCGTGCATCTCGCGCGCCGGGTGTCCCTCGGGGAAGTTCAGCGCGGTGAAATTGTAATAGTCGGCCTCGATATCCGGGCCTTCGGCGATGGCAAAGCCGAGATCGCCGAAGATCGCGGCGATCTCGTCGATGACCTGGCTGATCGGATGGATGCGGCCGCGCTCGGCCGGCGACTGGCGCACCGGCAAGGTGACATCGACCTTCTCGGCAGCGAGCCTGGCGGTGATCGCCACATCCTTCAACTCGGCCCGGCGAGCGGAAAGCGCCTCGGTGACGCGGTTCTTGAGGCCGTTGATCGCCGGACCCTTGAGCTGGCGCTCTTCGGCGCTCATCGCGCCCAGCGTCTTCAGCATTTCGGAGACCGAGCCCTTCTTGCCGAGCGCAGCGACCCGAACGGCTTCAATCGCGGCTTCGTCCGCGGCCGACGCGATGTCGGCAAGCAGCGAGCCTTCCAGGACTTCAAGATTTCCAGCGGTGGCGTTCACGGCGAAACTCTCTCGATCAGGTGAGCAACACCGCGCGGTGCGTCACCATTTTGGTTACATCGGGATCAAAAAAGAACCCGCGCCAGCCGTGCCAGCGCGGGTTCCCCAAATCAAAATTGCGAATGCTTGGGAAGCGCTGGTCTTAAGCGACAGCGCTTTCAAAAGCGTTCGGCGTGGTGTTCTTGAGGTATTCGAGCGCGACCTTGGCCTTGGCCACGAGTGCGGCGAAAGCCTGCGGCTCGTGGATGGCCATGTCCGACAGGATCTTGCGGTCGATTTCGATGCCGGCCTTGTTGAGGCCGTCGATGAAGCGGCCATAGGTCAGGCCGTGTTCGTGGGTCGCGGCATTGATGCGCTGGATCCACAGCGCGCGGAACGACCGCTTGCGGTTCTTGCGGTCGCGATAGGCGTATTGCAGCGACTTTTCCACCGCCTGCTTGGCGATGCGGATGGTGTTCTTGCGGCGGCCGTAGAAGCCCTTGGCGGCTTTCAGGACCTTCTTGTGCTTGGCGTGCGAGGTGACGCCTCTTTTTACGCGTGCCATGTCATGATCTCCTTAAAAGCAATTCCAGGAAAAGTGGCTAGCGGTTTTCCGTTCGGAATTGCGTAAAACAAATGCGTGTCCGGACCGAATGCCCTAGAGGCCGTTCGGCAGAAAATTCTTGATGACCTTCTTGCCATCCGGTTCAGCCAGAACCATCGTGCCGCGGGCATTTCGAATGAACTTGTTGGAACGCTTGATCATGCCGTGACGCTTGCCGGCCGCAGCCGACAGGACTTTACCCGTACCTGTGATCTTGAACCGCTTCTTGGCGGCCGATTTGGTCTTCATCTTGGGCATTTTGCTACTCCGTTTATATGCGCACGATCGCGCTTTTTGTTCGCTTCAGGCCGACCAAAGCCCGAAAAGCAAATGAAACCGCCACGGCATGCCCTGCCGGGCGGTTTTTTGGGAACGGCGGCTCTATACGTCAAAGCCGGCGGCTGTGCAACACCTCAGGAGAGGCGACGTTCCGCCCCGATCACGGGAAGCGAAACAGCACCGGCAGCATACCCGACTGCTGCGCGCCGTCGATCAGTTCGAAGAATGGCAGCGCCACCAGGAACACCAGCCCGTCCAGCAGCGTGGTGCGCAGCAGGCGCGGCTTGAAGCTGCCGGTGTCGCCCTCCTCATAGAGCGAAAGCTTCGGCAAGAAGCGCGGCACTTTCGCCAGATAGGCCCGGTATGGCGCGCCGAGGATCTCCTTGAGGTACCTCTCCTCGCGCAGGATGACGATGTAGAAGGCACAAGCGCAGAGCACCCCAAAGCCGATCGTGGCCGTGATCGAGCCGATCTGTGCGCCGACGCCGGCGGCAGCCAGAGTGGAGAAGACATAGAGCGGGTTGCGGGTGATCGAATAGGGTCCGCCGATCACCACTTCGGAGGATTTGCGTCCGCCGATATAAAGCGTCGACCACAAGCGCCCGACGACGCCGAGAAAGATCAGCAGGACGCCGACCATTTCGATCGTCTCATGCACAATCGTGTCGGGCGGAAAGGTCGATTGGCCGAACAGCAGCGCTGCGAACATCACCACGATCAGCACGGCAAGCACCAACCTGCGCATATGCTGGTAGCCGCCAAGCCCGTGCTTGACTTGCTCGTATCTGACTTCATTGACCATGTCGGATTTCCGATCGTCGAGGAACTTGCCGAGAGCGCCCGGCCAAGAAAACAGGCGCCCCGCCGATCGCCGGGACGCCTTGCACCATGATTCAGGCGGATTTAATGCACGTCAGCCAAAACCTTGCCGGTTTTGAGGCAACGGCGCTTAACGGGGCGCCAGCACCATCATCATCTGCCGGCCTTCGAGCTTCGGTTCGGCTTCGACCTTGGCGATGGGCGCCACTTCCTCGCGAACCTTGTTCAGAAGTTGCATGCCGAGTTCCATATGCGCCATCTCGCGGCCGCGGAAGCGCAATGTCAGCTTGACCTTGTCGCCTTCCTCGAAGAAGCGCCGGACGGCCTTCATCTTGGTCTCGTAGTCATGGCTGTCGATGTTCGGGCGCATCTTGATCTCCTTGATCTCGATGACCTTCTGGTTCTTGCGCGCCTCGGCCGCCTTCTTCTGGTTGGCGTATTTCAGCTTGCCGAGATCGAGGATTTTCACGACGGGCGGCACCGCGTTGGGCGATATCTCGACCAGATCGAGCCCCGCCTCTTCGGCGAGCAGCAATGCGTCGTTGATGGAGGTATCGCCGCGGTTCTGGCCGTCGGCGTCGATAAGCTGGACCCGGGGAACCCGGATGTCACGGTTGGAGCGCGGGCCATCCTTGGTGGGCGCCGCTGCTTTGAAAGGTCTGCGAATGGTCGTGTTCTCCTTGAGCCGTTTCGTTCAGGATGTTCAGTTCGGTTTGTGAACGCGCCAATGTGGTGAGCGCGCGGTCGGAGTCAATAGCACAGCATTCTCAGGAAATCACCTGATTGCAGGCCTGCACCAAGCAAAGAAAGACCGACAGCACTTTTCGCGGGACCTGCGGCTGTGCCAAAAGACCGGCGTGAAGGAACCAACCATGACCAATCCGGTTTTTCTCGACGTCGACGGAACCAACATCGCCGTCCGACAGATAGCGGGCGCCGCGCCCGGCATCGTCTGGCTCGGCGGCTACAAATCCGACATGCTGGGCACCAAGGCCGAAACGCTGTCGCAATGGGCGGAGGGGCAGGGCCGCGCCTTCCTGCGCCACGATTATTCCGGCCATGGCGAATCCGGCGGCGCCTTCGCCGACGGCACCATCTCGAAATGGCTGACCGGGAGCCTTGCGGTGTTCCGCCATTGCACCAAGGGCAAGCAGATCCTGGTCGGCTCCTCGATGGGCGCCTGGATCGCGCTGCGCATGGTCCAGGAATTGCGCAAGGCGGGCGAGAACCGCATCGCCGGCCTGGTGCTGCTGGCTCCGGCGCCGGATTTCACCGCCGAACTGGTCGAGCCGGTGCTGACCAAGGCGCAGAAGCGCGCCCTCAAGGAGAAGGGATTTTTCGAGGAGCCGTCGGATTATTCCGCCGAGCCTTACATCTACACGCGCGCGCTGATCGAGGACGGGCGCAACAACCTTGTGATGACCGGGCCGATCGACACGCATTGCCCGGTCCACGTATTGCAAGGGCTGGCCGATCCCGATGTGCCGTCAAGCCATGCGCTGAAACTGGTCAGCCTGCTGCCGGCCGACGACGTGACGCTGTCGCTGATCCCCGGCGGCGACCACCGCCTGTCGCGGCCGCAGGATCTCGACATGCTGGTGCGGGCAGTCGACGCCATGGCGCGGCAGGCAGCCTAGAGAATGCGCATTTCCATTCCGATATCCGCCTTCGTGGCGGCAATTGTCGGCTTCGGCGGCACGCTGGCCATCGTGATCGCCGCCGCAAAGGCGGTCGGCGCGACGCAAATCGAAACCGCAAGCTGGGTGACGGCGCTTTGCCTGGCCATGGCGATCGAGAGTCTGTGGCTGTCATGGCGCACGAAAATGCCTGTCATCACCGCCTGGTCGACGCCGGGGCTGGCACTGATCGCGGCATCGAGCGGCTTTTCGATGGCGGAGGCCGTCGGCGCCTTCATCGTCACCGGTATCCTTTTGATCGTCACCGGACTGTTCAAGCCATTGACCCGGTTGATCGCCAGGATACCGGCCTCGGTGGCGTCGGGCATGCTGGCCGGCATACTCGTCAGCTTCGCCACCAATGCGGTCAAGGCCATTCCCGTCGATCCCTGGCTGATCCTGCCGCTGATCGCGGCCTTCTTCGTCATCAGGCTGTTCAATCCGGCGCTGTCGGTTCTCGCGGTGCTGATCGGCGGCGGCTTCGCCGCCTTCCTCACCGGCCGGGTCGGCGGCCTGCCGACACCGGAATTATCGACCCTGACGCTGGTTGCGCCGCATTTCTCCGTCACGGCGCTGATCGGGCTCGCCCTGCCGCTCTACCTCGTCACCATGGCCTCGCAGAACCTGTCCGGCCTCGCCGTGCTGAGGGCGGCCGGCTACCATCCCGAGCCCGGCCCGCTGATCGGCGTCACCGGCCTGTTTTCGCTGTTGACGGCGCCGCTCGGCGCCTCGACCACCAATCTGGCGGCGATCTCGGCGGCGATCTGCACCGGACCGGACGTGCATCCGGATCCCACCGAGCGCTGGAAGACCGGGCCCTTCTATGCGCTTGCCTATCTCGTCTTCGCCCTGTTCGGCGCCTCGCTGGTGGCGATCTTTGCCGTTTTGCCGCAGAGCCTGATCGTGCTGGTCGCCGGCCTGGCGCTGATGGCGCCGCTCGCCAACGCGCTGTCGATCGCGCTCAAGGAAGAAAGCGAGCGCATGGCCGCCACCGTCACCTTTGCTGTCACCGCCTCGGGGCTGACGCTGTTCGGTGTCGGCGCCGCGTTCTGGGGCCTGGTTGCCGGCCTGGTCGTGCTTTTCCTCGAAATGCTCAAAAAGCGATAATCATTTCAGCCGCTTCTCCGGTTTTGGTCGATACTGTCTTGAATCGCCGTTTTTCCGTTCCCATTTCGATTCCACGCAGCCGGGTTTGGCTGTCTCCAACTGAAGGAACGGGAGAAAATGAACACATCTGCTTTGATCCGTCCGGCCTGGACGCCGGCGACCATCGCGCTGATGGTAATCGGTTTCATGGTGTTCTGGCCGCTCGGCTTCGCCATGCTCGCCTACATCATCTGGGGCGACCGGCTCGACGGCTTCAAGCGCGACGTCAACCGCGCCACCGACGGCATCTTCGCCGGCTGCCGCCGCGGTTCCGACAAGGCCGCGCGCTGGGGTCATGGCTCCGCCCGCACCGGCAATGTCGCTTTCGACGACTGGCGCGAAAAGGAACTCGAGCGCCTGGCTGAAGAGCGCCGCAAGCTTGACGAGATGCTGAGCGAGTTCGACGATTATGCTCGCGAGCTGCGCCGCGCCAAGGACCAGGACGAATTCGACCGGTTCATGGCGAACCGCAACAGGTCGACTGCCCCGACCACGACGGGCTCGACGACAACGGGAACGACCAAGACGACCGGGCCGGCGACGCCCAAGCGCAAGGGCTCGAACCTGCTTGACGACTAGCGCCGAGCAACAAGCCTTGGCATGATGAACGGCGTCGCGCGAGCGGCGCCGTTTCTTTTTTGTTCTCTTTTCGCGTTCGCACCTCTAGTCGTTTTCCTCGAATCGCGTATCGTCCGGCCATGACCATCGGCTTCTTCCGCAACCTGACCAAGCCCAAGCCTGCGCCCGTCGTGGAGCGCGAGCATTGTGTCGCCGGCCGCACGCTGCCCCTCAAGATCGTCGAGAGCGACCGGGCGCGGCGGCTGACGCTGCGCATCGATTCCGGTGGCCGTGGTCTGCGCATCACCGTGCCGCCGGGCCTGCGCCGGGGCGAGGTCGAAAAATTCCTCGACCGCCATCAGGACTGGCTGGAGCAGCGGCTGGCCAAGGTGCCAAACCGGCCGCAGGTGCGGCCAGGCATCAAGATCCCGGTGCGCGGCGTGCCGCACCGCATCGTCCATGAACCGGCAAAGCGCGGCACGGTCACCATCTCGCGCGACGAGCGCGGACCGCTGCTGATCGTGCATGGCGAACGCATACATCTGCCGCGCCGCATCGCCGATTTCCTCAAGCGCGAAGCCAAGCGCGAGATCGAGCGGCTGGTGGTCAAGCACACTGCGACGATCAACAAGCGCGCCAAGGCGATCCGCTTCAAGGACACATCCAGCCGCTGGGGCTCCTGCACCTCGGACGGCAACCTGTCCTTCTCCTGGCGGATCATGATGGCGCCGGCGCCGGTCATCAACTATCTCGTCGCGCATGAGGTGGCGCATCTCAAGGAGATGAACCACGGCCCGAAATTCTGGAAATTGTGCGAGCAGCTTTGCCCCGACACCGAGCGCTGCAAGGACTGGTTGAAGCGCAATGGCGGCGCGCTGCAGGCGATCATGTTCGAGTAGGGTGCCTGTAGGAGCGCGGAATGAAAAACCGTAGCGATCCTTCGCGCCCTCCGCTGTCCCGCCGGCGTCGAAAGGTTCTGCGCCGCCGCTCGGATGTCACGGCATTAGCCAGTCCGCTCAATCATCATTCGCCGCGTTGAGTTCCTCCGGTCGCAAGCCTTCATCGGCCTGGCGGGGCCATGGCAAGAAGCCCTTCTCGAAGGCGTCGCTGCCGAAATAGTCGAGCGCGCGCTGTGCCTCGGCGCCGTTGAAGGCGGCCTTGCCCATCAGATGGGCAATGACCTCGCGGGCCTGCGCGATCTTTTGCCTGAGTTCGACGACGGTTTCGTCTGCCATGCTTGTTTGCTCCCGCCTCTATTGCCTTCGAAAGAAGCTAGCGCTTTCTGTCCGGCTGGCAAACAGTATGCTTTTTCTCGACTCTTTTGCCGTTTCGTGCCAATCCCGCGCCATGGCGCTCGACATCAAGATATGCGGGTTGAAGACCGACGGGGCATTGGCCGCGGCATTGGCCGGCGGCGCCAGCCATGTCGGCTTTATTTTCTTCGCCAAAAGCCCGCGCTTTATCGATCCACCGGATGCCGGCCGCTTGCGTGAAGCAGCGATCGGCAAGGCCAAGGCTGTCGCCGTGACGGTCGACGCCAGCGATGCGTTCCTGGACGAGATCGTCGAAAAAATGCATCCCGACATGCTGCAGCTTCACGGGTCCGAGCCGCCGGAGCGGGTGGCCGAGCTCAAGGCGCGTTACGGCCTGCCCGTCATGAAGGCGCTGCCGGTCAGCGAGGCTGCGGATCTGGAGCGGATAAAGCCCTTCTTCGGCATTGCCGACCGCTTCCTGTTCGACGCCAAGCCGCCTAAAGGTTCGGAATTGCCGGGCGGCAATGGCGTCGCCTTCGACTGGCGCATCCTGGCCGGTCTTGACGCCGGCGTCGATTACATGCTTTCCGGTGGGCTCAACGCCGGCAATATCGGCGATGCCCTAAGACTTGCCAACCCGCCCGCAATCGACATCTCGTCCGGTGTGGAAAGTGCACCGGGCGTCAAGGATCCGGCGCTGATCGAACAGTTTTTCCGGGCCGTGAGGGCAGCGCGCGACAACCGCGCAGCCTGAAGGATAGAACCCGGAGTATGTCCCGGAAAAGTGGAAGCCGGTTTTCCGACAAGGACATGCTCCAAAACAAGAAGTAGGAGATCGGCGATGGACAAGCCGGCGACACCCAATTCCTTCCGCACTGGACCCGACGAACAGGGCATGTTCGGCATCTTTGGCGGCCGCTTCGTCGCCGAGACGCTGATGCCGCTGATCCTCGACCTCGAGCGGCACTGGAACGAGGTCAAGAACGACCCGGACTTCAAGGCCGAACTGACTGACCTTTCGACCCACTATGCCGGACGGCCGTCGAAGCTTTATTTCGCCGAGGGCCTGACCAGGCATTTGGGCGGGGCGAAAGTCTATTTCAAGCGCGAAGACCTGAACCACACCGGCTCGCACAAAATCAACAATTGCCTCGGCCAGATACTGCTGGCCAAGCGCATGGGCAAGAAGCGCATCATCGCCGAGACGGGCGCCGGCCAGCACGGCGTCGCAACGGCCACGGTGGCGGCGCGCTTCGGCTACCCCTGCATAGTCTATATGGGCGCCACCGACGTCGCCCGCCAAAGCCCCAATGTCTTTCGCATGAAACTGCTCGGCGCCGAGGTCAGGCCGGTGACGGCCGGCCACGGCACGCTGAAGGACGCCATGAACGAGGCCTTGCGCGACTGGGTGACCAATGTCGAGGATACTTATTACCTGATCGGCACCGCCGCAGGCCCGCATCCCTACCCGGAACTGGTGCGCGACTTCCAGTCGGTGATCGGCACCGAGGCGCGCGCCCAGATCCTCGAGCAGGAAGGCCGGCTGCCGGACACCATCATCGCTTGTGTCGGCGGCGGTTCCAACGCCATCGGCCTGTTCCATCCCTTCCTCGACGACAGGCAGGTCCGCATCATCGGCATCGAAGCCGGCGGCCGCGGTCTCGACGGCGTCGAACATTGCGCCTCGATGAATGCCGGCGCGCCCGGCGTGCTGCACGGCAACCGCACCTATCTCCTGCAGAACGCCGACGGGCAGATCATGGACGGGCACTCGATCTCGGCCGGCCTCGACTATCCGGGCGTCGGCCCCGAGCATTCCTGGCTGCGCGATAGCGGCCGCGTCGAATACGTGCCGATCCTCGACGACGAGGCGCTGGAGGCTTTCAAGCTGACGACGCGGGTCGAAGGCATCATTCCGGCACTGGAATCGGCCCACGCCATCGCGCATGCGGTCAAAATCGTGCCTGACATGGACAAGGACCAGATCGTCATCGTCAACCTGTCCGGCCGCGGCGACAAGGACGTGCACACGGTGGCCGACATGCTGGGCATGGAGATCTGATATGACCACCCGCATCGACCGCCGCATGGCGAAGCTGAAAACCGAAGGCCGCCCGGCGCTCGTCACCTATTTCATGGGCGGCGACCCGGATTACGAGACCTCGCTGTCGATCATGAAGGCGCTGCCTGGCGCCGGCAGCGACATCATCGAACTCGGCATGCCGTTTTCCGATCCGATGGCCGACGGCCCGGCGATCCAGGCGGCCGGGCTCAGGGCGCTGAAGGGCGGACAGACGCTGGTCAAGACGCTGAAGATGGCGTCGGAATTCCGCGCCGCCGACAATGAGACGCCGATCGTGCTGATGGGCTACTACAATCCGATCTACATCTACGGCGTCGACCGCTTCCTCAAGGATGCCATCGCCAGCGGCATTGACGGGCTGATTGTCGTCGACCTGCCGCCGGAAATGGACG
Organism: Mesorhizobium sanjuanii; assembly: GCF_002529485.1. Lineage (NCBI taxonomy): Bacteria > Pseudomonadati > Pseudomonadota > Alphaproteobacteria > Hyphomicrobiales > Phyllobacteriaceae > Mesorhizobium > Mesorhizobium sanjuanii. The sequence continues at coordinate 4,594 of NZ_NWQG01000047.1, read as the reverse complement.
AGGAACTCTGCATTCCGGCGCTCAAGGCTGGCATCAACTTCATCCGGCTGGCGACGCCGACCACCGACGACAAGCGACTGCCCAAGGTGCTGCAGAACACCTCCGGCTTCGTCTACTACGTGTCGATGACCGGCATCACCGGCTCCGCGCTGGCCGACACCGGCAAGGTGGCGGCGGCGGTCAAGCGCATCAAGGGCCATACCGACCTGCCGGTCTGCGTCGGCTTCGGCGTCAAGACCGCCGAGCAGGCGCGCATCATCGGCGCCAATGCCGATGGCGTCGTCGTCGGCACCGCGATCGTCAATGCCGTCGCCAATGTGCTGGGCCCGAAGGGCGAGAAGACCGCCGATCCGGCCGAGGCGGTCGCCACACTGGTCAGCGGCCTCGCCCAGGGCGTTCGTTCGGCCCGCCTTGCTGCCGCCGAATAGTATCCCTACGTCTTTCCTACCTCTTCGTCAGGACAGGAGCCGAAGCGATGAACTGGATCACCAACTACGTCCGCCCGAAGATCAATTCAATGCTCGGCCGGCGCACCGATATGCCCGAGAATCTCTGGATCAAGGATCCCGAGACCGGCGAGATGGTCTTCCACAAGGATCTGGAGCAGAACCAGTTCGTCATCCCGTCGTCCGGCCATCACATGAAGATCTCGGCCAAGGAGCGGCTGAAATTCTTCCTCGACGACGGCAAATACGAGACGCTCGATAATCCCAAGGTGGTGCTGGATCCACTGAAATTCCGCGACGAGAAACGTTACACCGACCGGCTGAAGGACGCCAAGGCCAAGACCGGGCTGGAGGATGCGATCGTCAATGCGCTGGGCACGATCGAGGGCCTGCCGGTGGTGGTGACGGTGCAGGATTTTGCTTTCATGGGCGGCTCGCTCGGCATGGCGGCGGGCGACGCCATCGTGCATGCGTTCGAGGTCGCCCTGCAACGCAAGCGGCCGTTGATCCTGTTCGCCGCTTCCGGCGGCGCCCGCATGCAGGAAGGCATCCTGTCGCTGATGCAATTGCCGCGCACCACGGTCGGCGTCGACCGGCTGAAGGAGGCCGGGCTGCCTTATATCGTGGTGCTGACCAACCCGACCACCGGCGGCGTCACCGCGTCCTATGCGATGCTGGGCGACGTGCACATCGCCGAGCCCGGCGCGCTGATCGGCTTTGCCGGGCCGCGCGTCATCGAGCAGACCATCCGGGAGAAACTGCCCGACGGCTTCCAGCGCGCCGAATATCTGATGGAGCACGGCATGGTCGACATGGTGGTGTCGAGGCTGGAGATGCGCGAGACAATCGCGCGGCTCCTGAAAATGCTGCTCAAGGTGCCGCAGGAGCAGAAGCCGCTGGAGCCCGAAATCCTCCCGCCGGCGACGATCCCGGTGGAAGCGCGTCCGCAGGCCTGACGCGACATTCCTGGCGCGAACCGCGGTTGCGCGAGATGTCGCGCGCCGCAGCTTCTTGATTTTGCGCATGCCCCTTTCTGGAAATCGATTCCGATCCGCGGGCTCATGCGCTAGGATTCTCTCCCATGACAACACTTGCCGCCGACCGCGAAATCGAAAGCCTGATGGCGCTTCATCCGAAGGGCTTCGATCTTTCGCTGGACCGTATCTCCAGGTTGCTCGAGCGGCTGGGCAATCCGCAGGACCATCTGCCGCCGGTCATCCATATCGCCGGCACCAACGGCAAGGGCTCATGCGCCGCCTTCTCGCGGGCGCTGCTGGAAGCGGCCGGCCATCTCGTCCACGTGCACACGTCGCCGCATCTGGTGAACTGGCACGAACGCTACCGGCTGGCCGCCGAAGGCGGCGGCAGACTGGTCGACGATGATGTCTTCGCCGAGACAATAGCGCGCGTCGCCAAGGCCAACGAAGGTCAGACGATCACCGTCTTCGAGATCCTCACCGCCGTCACCTTTCTCTTGTTTTCCGAGCATCCGGCCGAAGCCGCGATCATCGAGGTCGGGCTCGGCGGCCGTTTCGACGCCACCAATGTCGTCGCCAGGCCGGCGGTGTCGGTGATCATGCCGGTCTCGCTCGACCATGAAGCCTATCTCGGCGACCGGGTCGAACTGATCGCCGCCGAAAAGGCCGGCATCATCAAGCGCGGTTGCCCGGTGGTCATCGGCGCGCAGGAAAGCGACACGGCGCTGCAGGTGCTGATCGAAACCGCCGAGCGGCTCGACTGCCCGACCTTCGTCTACGGCCAGGATTTCCTCGCCTTCGAGGAAAACGGCCGCATGGTCTACCAGGACGAGGACGGACTGATGGACCTGCCGCCGCCACGCCTGCCGGGACGTCACCAGTTCGCCAACGCGGCGGCGGCGATCGCGGCGGTGAAGGCCGCCGGCTTCGAGATCAGCCACCGCGCCGCCGAAAAGGCGATGGCCGTTGTCGCCTGGCCGGGCCGCATGCAGAAACTGCCGCAGGGTCGGCTGACGGATCTGGCGCCGAAGGGCGCCGACATCTGGCTCGACGGTGGGCACAATCCGGGAGCAGGCATCGTCGTCGCCGAAGCCCTGGCCGAGCAGGAGGAAAAGAACCCGCGGCCGCTCGTCCTGATCGCCGGCATGATAAACACCAAGGACCAGGCCGGCTATTTCCGCGCCTTCAAGGGCCTCGTGCGGCATGTCTACACCGTTCCCGTGAGCCTCAGCGAGGCCGGCGTGCCGAACGACGAACTGGCGATCCGCGCCACGGAAGCGGGGCTGTCGGCCGAGCCGGTCAGTTCCGTCGCCAACGCGCTGATGCTGCTGCGCGACAGCTGGGACGGGCAGCCGCCACGCATCCTGATCGGCGGTTCATTGTACCTGGCCGGCGCGGTGCTGGCCGAAAACGGCACGCCGCCGACCTGAGCATTCGTCTTGTCGCGTCCAGCGTAAGGAGCTAATCATGATCGAGGTAAAACAGCTCGCTCACGTCTGCATCTTCGCGCATGATCTGGAAGCGACGCGAAGTTTCTACCGAGACGTGCTCGGCCTGGACACCCAGTTCAACTTCCTGCGCGACGGCAAGATCTTCGGCTTCTACCTCAATTGCGGTGGCCGCAGCCATGTCGAGGTGTTCAGGAAAGATGGAACGAGCTACAGCGAGTTCAACCAGATCAACCATTTCTGCCTTGAAGTGAAAGATATCGACGCGGCGATCGTCCATATCAGGTCGAAGGGCATCGATGTCACGGCAAAGAAACATGCCTGTGACGACACATACCAGGCCTGGATCCGCGACCCCAACGACGTGAAGATCGAGCTTTTCGAATATACCGACAAAAGTGCACAATTCGTCGGCGGCGATCGTATCGCCGATTGGTGATAGCGCCCCGGAGCGGCTTTTATGCATGTCGCTATCGCAAACCCCTGCGCACTTTTGCGCGACATGCGTTAGTTTCTGTGCCTGCGGTAGCGAAAACTGCCCTGGCTTTCAGCTGGACGGATTTAAGAGCCGTTCAGAAATCCCACGGTGAGATCAGCTCAAGGCTGGTAGTGCCAAAGTCACTGAGATTGCGCGTTGCCAGCCGACCGCCGTTCACGCGCGCGATCGCAGCAATCATGCCGTCGGGAGCCGACATGCCACGGCCTTGGCGCACGGCACTTCCCATGATCTCGCCATAGGCCAGGGCAGCTTCTTCCGTCAGCCCGAAAATCCGGTCGGCAAACCGACGACGCCACTGGGAGAGTCCCTGCTCCAAGCGATCGGCGCGTTCGTCAGGGCGTACTTTTTGGATGCCAAAGGCAATTTCAGCGATCGTCACGGTAGGAAGTGCCAGTTCAGCATCATACCGGACAAGCCAGGCCACAACGGCTGGATGCGGTGCCTTCTTCAGAGTCTCCGAAACCACGTTGGTATCGATGAAGATCAAAGATCGGGCCCTGTATGAGCTTGGCGGTCTTCGCGGATGATTTTCTCCAGATCAATGTCAGCACCGCTGCTCGCCGTCAGGCGAGCATAGAAAGAGGAAGCGGGCTCGCGGCCCGCTTCACGAATCTCATAGGATTCAAGCGCACGTTCGACCACATCGGCTATCGAACGATTTTCGCGACGAGCAAGCCTATGGGCCAGATCGCGTGCTTTTGCGCTACGCACAGACAGCTGTGGCTCGGCCATTTCAACCTCCTGCTTGCAAAAGATATACCTCTGCGCAGGCTTGCCATCAAGATGGCAGCTGACAGCTTGCCATCAAAACTCGTACCAGTCGGACCTTTTGCCAATCCCACGGCATCTACTTCAGCTCGATCTCGATGAAGGCGTATTCGCCCTCATTGGCGCTGATGACGTCGTGCTCGACGCCTTCCTTGCGGAAATAGGGCGCGCCCTTCTTCATCTCGGCGAAGGATTCGCCGTCCTTGGTTAACAGCTTCAGCTTGCCGTCCATCAGCGGCACGATGACATAGTCGTGGCCATGGCGGTGCCAGCCGGTGTTGTCGCCCGGCTGGAAGCGGTACTCGGTGACGATGACGCGCTCATTGTCGATGAAGACGGTGGCCTTGGCGGATCCGGTCATGGGTTTCTCCTGTCTGCCTGAACAGAGGACATGGAGCGCTACAGTGCGAGGGCCAGAGCGACCAGTCGATGACGCCAAAGAAAAGCCCGGCTTCG
>NZ_NWQG01000046.1:0-88058 GCF_002529485.1 Mesorhizobium sanjuanii | reverse complement strand
GGAAGACACTCCTGCCTGATGCCGCATGCCTGCCGGAGAACCGGGCAGGCAGGCGGTGCGTAACGGAAAAAATAACCGACAGGGTGTGGATCACATGAAACGTATCGTTCTCGGCCTCCTGGCCGCAGTTGCCATGGTTCTTCCGGCCTTCGCCGCGGACATCCAGCCCGCGATTCTCTATGATCTGGGCGGCAAGTTCGACAAATCATTCAATGAAGCGTCCTACAATGGCGCCGAAAAGTTCAAGACCGAGACCGGCATCCCCTATGTGGAATTCGAGGTCTCCAACGCCACCCAGCGCGAGCAGGCGCTGCGCCGTTTCGCCGAGGATGGCCGCAATCCAATCGTCATGGCGGGCTTTTCCTGGTCGGACGCGCTGGACAAGATCGCCACCGAGTTTCCCGACACCAAGTTCGCCATCATCGACATGGTCGTCGACAAGCCCAATGTCCGCTCCCTCGTCTACAAGGAGCAGGAAGGCTCCTATCTCGTCGGCGTGATGGCAGCGATGGCCTCCAAGTCGAAGAAGGTTGGCTTCATCGGCGGCATGGACATTCCGCTGATCCGCAGGTTCGGCTGCGGCTTTGTCGGCGGCGCCAAGGCGGCCGGTGCTACCGAAGTCTTCCAGAACATGACCGGCGACACGCCGGCGGCCTGGAACGATCCCGCCAAGGGCGGCGAAATCGCCAAGACGCAGATCGACCAGGGCGCCGACGTGATCTACGCCGCAGCCGGCGGCACCGGTGTCGGCGTGCTGCAGGCGGCGGCTGACGCTGGCAAGCTCGGCATCGGCGTCGATTCCAACCAGAACGGCCTGCAGCCCGGCAAGGTGCTGACCTCGATGGTCAAACGCGTCGACGTTGCCGTCTACAATACCTTCATGGACGCCAAGAACGACAAGTTCACCGCCGGCATCAACGATCTCGGCCTCAAGGAGGGCGGCGTCGACTACGCCATGGACGACAACAACAAGGCGCTTGTCGACGATGCGATGAAGGCGGCGGTCGAAAAGGCCAAGGCCGACATCATCGCCGGCACCATCAAGGTGCACGACTATATGTCGGACAACGCCTGCCCGTACTGATCGCGGCACCGCCGATTCGATCGAAGCCGCCGGGTGAAAACCCGGCGGCTTTGCTTTAATTCCGAACCGGAGGCCGTTCAGGGCAGCGTAAGCACTGCCGCCAGGTAGCCCAACGCGAACGCCGTAATCAGCCCTATGGCGATAGCAAATCCACGGCGGCCACCGAGTGCGTGCAGGCCGATACCATGGGGCGGCTGCCGCAAGCTGTCGATCACCGGTGGCTTCGCCTTGCCCTGGCCGATGCGGCCGTTTTCATCGGCCATGTCCGTTGCTCCTCTACCAATGCGGCGGCTTGGTCACCGGCACGTCGGGGGCGGCCTGTTCCTCCAGCGCCAGGAAGCGCTCGGTCAGCGCATCGAGCTTGCGCTGCATGCGCTCGATCACCTTCCACTGCTCGGCGATCTGGCCGGACAGTTCCTCGATGGTCTTCTCCTGCTCGGCGGCGCGGATTTCCAGCGTCGTCAGCCGGTCAGCGGGCATGATCATTCGAAAATCCTCGGACGTGCAAAGTGCCACATTAGCGAATGTGAAGGCCGTGGCCACGTTCGAAATTGACAAGCGCGCAGTGATTTGCCGAGAGTGGTGCCGTTCCGGCCAATTGGCACGGGCGGGGCGTCATGCTAGGCGTTTTGACCAAGCGATAAAAAAATAAGAGTGGGACTGGCTGCATGGCGCAAGCGGCAATCGAGCTGATCGGCATCAACAAGAGTTTTGGAGTCGTTCGCGCCAACCGCGACATCAACCTGGAGATCGCGCGCGGCACCATCCACGGCATTGTCGGCGAGAACGGCGCCGGCAAGTCGACGCTGATGTCGATCCTCTATGGCTTTTACCAAGCCGACAGCGGCGAGATCCGCGTCGGCGGCAAGCCTGCCTCGATCAAGACGCCCAACGATGCCATCGCGCTCGGCATCGGCATGGTGCATCAGCATTTCATGCTCGTCGACAATTTCTCGGTGCTGGAAAACGTCATCCTCGGCGCCGAAAGCGATGCGCTCCTGAAGAAGAGCATTGCCAAGGCGCGCTCCGAACTGGAGCGGCTCGAGCGCGAATATGGGCTGGAGGTCGATCCCGATGCGATCATCGAGGAGCTGCCGGTCGGCCTGCAGCAGCGCGTCGAGATCCTGAAGGCGCTCTATCGCGGCGCCGAGATCCTGATCCTCGACGAGCCGACCGGGGTGCTGACGCCGGCTGAGGCCGACCATCTGTTCCGCATCCTCAAGCAGTTGAAGGAGCAGGGCAAGACGGTGGTGCTGATCACCCACAAGCTGCGCGAGATCATGGCGATCACCGACACGGTCTCGGTCATGCGCCAGGGCACGATGGTGGCGACCAGGGCGACAAAAGAGACCACGGTCGGGGAACTGGCCGAGCTGATGGTCGGGCGGCGCGTGCTCTTGAGGGTCGAGAAGGGTGAGGCCGAGGCCGGCGGCGTCAAGCTTGCGGTCAAGAACCTGACGGTGAAGGATACCCGCGGCGTCACCATGGTCGACGATATCTCCTTCGACCTGCGTGCCGGCGAGATCGTCGGTATCGCGGGTGTGGCTGGCAACGGTCAGTCCGAACTGCTCGAGGCGATCTCCGGTATCAGGCGCGCCGTCTCCGGTTCCGTCATGCTCGACGGCAAGCCGATCGACCTCACCGGGGCCGCCGATCCCGGCGAGTTGCGCGACCGCGGGCTCGCCCATGTACCGGAGGACCGCCATCATGTCGGCCTGGTGCTGGCCTTCGAGGAGAACGAGAATTCGATCCTCGGCTATCACGACGACGAGCGCTATCTCAAAGGGCCGTTCCTCGATATCGATGCCATTCGTAACGACGCCAAGGACAAGATCACCAAATACGACATCCGCCCGGCGGACTGCCGGCTCAAGACCGCCAATTTCTCCGGCGGCAACCAGCAGAAGATCGTGCTGGCGCGGGAAATGGAACAGGATCCGGGCGTGCTGATCGTCGGACAGCCGACGCGCGGCGTCGACGTCGGCGCCATTGAATTCATCCACAAGCGGCTGATCGCCATGCGCGACCAGGGCAAGGCGGTGCTGGTGGTCTCGGTCGAGCTCGACGAGATCCGTTCGCTGTCCGACCGGATCCTGGTGATGTTTGCCGGCCGCATCGTGGGCGAGCGCGGCCCCGAAGCGACCGAAGGCGAACTCGGCCTGCTGATGGCCGGTGTCGAACAGCGGGAGGCCGCGCAATGAGCGCGCCCTACGCCAAGCTGCCGGCCTGGGCCGATTACGGATTGATCCCGGTGATCAATCTCGCGGTCGCCTTCATCGTCGCCGGTTTCGTCGTCATGCTGGTCGGCGAGAACCCGTTCCGTGCGGCCGTCATCCTGGTCGAAGGCGCCTTCGGCAGGGGATCGGGTATCGCGTTCACGCTTTTCTACGCCACCACCTTCATCTTCAGCGGGCTTTCGGTGGCGGTCGCGGCGCATTGCGGCCGTTCAACATCGGTGGCGAGGGCCAGGGCTATATTGCCGGCCTCGGCATCGGCATCGTTTGCCTCGCCTTCGACAGCGTGCTGCCGTGGTGGCTCACCTTTCCAGTCGCCATCGTCGCCTCGGCGGCGATGGGTGCGCTGTGGGCGCTGATCCCGGCCTATCTGCAGGCCAAGCGCGGCTCGCACATCGTCATCACGACCATCATGTTCAATTTCATCGCCGCCAGCGTCATGGTCTATGCGCTGGTCGGGTTCCTGAAGCCGCCCAGTTCAATGGCGCCGCAGACGCGCACCTTCCTCGACGGCGCACAATTGCCGAAGCTCAACTGGGTGATCGAGCTGTTCGGCGCCAAGATCCGTTCGGCGCCGCTCAACATCACCTTCCTGCTGGCGCTTCTCATGGCGTTCCTGGTCTGGCTGCTGATCTGGCGCACCAGGCTCGGCTACGAGATGCGCACCTATGGCCACAGTCCGAAGGCGGCACGCTATGCCGGCATTTCGGAAACCCGCATCATCATCATCGCCATGATGATCTCGGGCGCGCTGGCCGGCATGATGGCGCTCAACCCGACGATGGGCGACCAGCACAATGTTGCGCTCGATTTCGTCTCGGGCGCCGGCTTCGTCGGCATCGCGGTGGCGCTGATGGGGCGCCTGCATCCGGTCGGCATCGTGCTTGCCGCCATCCTGTTCGGCATGCTCTACCAGGGCGGCGCCGAGCTCGCCTTCGAGATGCCGGCGATTTCCCGCGACATGATCGTCATCATCCAGGGTCTGGTCATCCTGTTCGCCGGCGCGCTCGAGCACATGTTCCGCCCTTATGTCCAGGCGCTGTTCGCCTCGTTCAGTCCGCGATCGGTCGGCATCGAAGCGGCCAAGGGGAAGGGTGCCTGAGATGGACCTGTTCAACGCCATCATCCAGGTCCTGGACTCGACCATCCGCCTGTCGGTGCCGCTGCTGCTGGCCTGCCTCGCCGGCCTTTATTCGGAGCGCGCCGGCGTCTTCGATATCGGGCTCGAGGGCAAGATGCTGGTCGGCGCCTTCGCTGGCGCCGCGGCCGCATCGGTCTTCCACTCGGCCCTTATCGGGCTGGGCATGGCCATCCTGATCTCGGTCGCCTTTGCCATGGTGCATGGCTTCGCCTCGATCACCCATCGCGGCAATCAGATCGTCTCCGGCGTGGCGATCAATTTCATCGCCGCGGGCTCGACGATCATGCTCGGCCAGGCCTGGTTCAGCCAAGGCGGGCGCACGCCGGCGCTGGCGCCAGGCGAGCGCTTCGAGGCGATCACCTGGCCCGGCGCGGACGCGCTGAGGGGCGTGCCGATCCTCGGACCGATCTATGCGGAACTGATCTCCGGCCACTCCATACTGGTCTATCTCGCCTTCCTGATGGTGCCGTTCACCTGGTGGGTGCTGTTTCGCACCCGCTTCGGCCTCAGGTTGCGCGCGGTCGGCGAGAACCCGGCGGCCGTCGACACCGCAGGCATTTCCGTCGCCTGGCTGCGCTACCGGGCGCTGATCTGCACCGGCGTGCTAACCGGCATCGCAGGCGCTTATCTGTCCATGGTGCAGAATGGCGGCTTCGTAAAGGACATGACCGCCGGCAAGGGCTATATCGCGCTTGCCGCGCTGATCTTCGCCAAGTGGAAGCCGGTCAACGCCATGTTCGCCTGCCTGTTGTTCGGGTTCCTCGACGCGCTGTCGATCCGCCTGCAAGGCACGCCGCTGCCTGTCATCGGCAAGGTGCCGGTGCAGTTCATGCAGGCGCTGCCCTATGTGCTGACCGTGATCCTGCTCGCCGGCTTCATCGGCAAGGCGATCCCGCCGCGCGCCGGCGGCGTGCCCTATGTCAAGGAACGCTGAACTGATCCTGAAAATGTGGATCGGCATCGCGGGGAAAGGAAGCGCCGGGTTTTGAACAAGATCATCCGAGAGAAGAACCGAATGTCGCATGATCTGTTCGAAGCGGCCAAGGCCGCCATGGCCAAGGCCTATGCGCCCTATTCGAAGTTCCCGGTGGGGGCGGCACTTCGCACCGAGGACGGTCGGGTCTTTGCCGGCGCCAATGTCGAGATCGCGTCCTATCCGGAAGGCTGGTGCGCCGAGACCACCGCGCTCGGCCACTACATCATGGCCGGCGGCGGCAGGATCACGGAGATCGCGGTGATTGCCGAGCGCACGGCCAAATGTTCGCCCTGCGGCGGCTGCCGCCAGCGGCTGGCCGAGTTCTGCCAGCCCGAAACCAGACTTTATCTCTGCGACAATAGCGGCGTGGTCGAGACCGTGACTATGGGCGAGATGCTGCCCTACGGCTTCAAGGGCGACGTCTTGAAATGAAGAACTGGATGAAATGACGGAAAAAGCACTCGATCACCTCGTCGAAAGGCTGGACGGGCTGGTGCCGACAACCGCGCTGGTGCTCGGTTCGGGCCTCGGCGGGCTTGTCGATCAGGTCGAGGGTGCCGTGCGCATTTCCTACGCCGACTTGCCGGGCTTTCCCAGGAGCGGCGTCAGCGGCCATGCCGGCGAGGTCGTGGCGGGGCTGTTCGCCGGTACGCCGGTGCTGATGCTGTCCGGCCGCGCGCATTATTACGAGCATGGCAATGCGGCCGCGATGCGTCCGGCGCTCGAGGTGCTTTCCGGCATCGGCATCACCAAGCTGATCCTCACCAATGCCGCCGGCTCGGTCGATCCGGCGATGGGGCCGGGGTCGGTGATGCTGATCACCGACCACATCAATTTCTCGGGCTCCAATCCGCTGATCGGCGAGCCGAGCGACCGCCGTTTCGTCGGCCTGACCGAGGCTTATGATGCCGGCATTCGCAAGGCGATCGAGAAGGCAGCAGCAGTGACGGCGACCACGCTGCACCAGGGCGTCTACATGTGGTTCTCGGGGCCGTGCTTCGAAACGCCGGCCGAGATCCGCATGGCGCGCATCATGGGCGCCAACGCCGTCGGCATGTCGACAGTGCCGGAGGTCATTCTCGCCCGCTTCCTCGGTCTGCGGGTGGCCGCCTGTTCGGTCATCACCAACCTCGCAGCGGGGATGACCGGGGCGGAGCTTTCGCACCAGGAAACCAAGGACATGGCGCCGATCGGCGGCGCGCGGCTGGCGACCATTCTCCAGCGCGTGTTCCGAGACGGGTTGCCGGAGAGCTGATGCTTCCCCAGGAAATCATCCGCCGCAAACGCGACGGCCATAGGCTGTCGCCGCAGGAGATTGCGGGGTTCATCGAAGGCCTGACATCGGGCACCGTTTCGGAGGGCCAGGCCGCGGCCTTCGCCATGGCGGTTTTCTTCAACGGCATGAGCCGCGACGAGACGGTGGCGCTGACGCTTGCCATGCGCGATTCCGGCGAGGTACTTGACTGGTCGGACCTGCCCGGCCCGGTCACCGACAAGCATTCGACGGGCGGCGTCGGCGACAATGTCTCGCTGATGCTGGCGCCGATCGTTGCCGCCTGCGGCGCCTATGTGCCGATGATATCGGGCAGAGGTCTCGGCCATACCGGCGGCACGCTGGACAAGATGGATGCTATCCCCGGCTATATCAGCCAGCCGGATGTGGCGCGCTTGCACAAGGCAGTGCTCGAAACCGGCTGCGCCATCATCGGCCAGACCGCGCATTTGGCGCCCGCCGACCGCAGGCTCTATGCGATCCGCGACGTGACGGGAACGGTCGAATCCGTGCCGCTGATCACCGCCTCGATCCTGTCGAAGAAGCTGGCCGCCGGCCTGCAATCGCTGGTGCTCGACGTGAAGGTCGGCAATGGCGCCTTCATGGAGAAGTCGCGCGATGCAACGGCTCTGGCGAACAGCCTGGTCGAAGTCGCCAACGGTGCGGGGCTGAAGGCCTCGGCGCTGGTCACGGGCATGAACGAGCCGCTGGCGTCAGCCGCGGGCAATGCGGTCGAAGTGCGCAATGCCGTCGACTTCCTCACCGGCCGTTTTCGCGACCGCCGGCTGGAAGACGTAACGCTGGCGCTGGCCGCGGACATGCTGCAGTCGGCAGGTCTTGTGTCATCCAACCAGGACGGCATGCGCCGCGCCACCGAGACGCTTGCCGGCGGCCGCGCGGCTTCTGTCTTCGGGCGCATGGTGGCGGCACTCGGCGGTCCGGCCGATTTCGTCGAAAGGCCGGACAAATACCTGCCGAAGGCGGCGGTGGAACTTGCGGTCAAGGCGACCGGAAACGGTTTTGTCACCGGTATCGCGACGCGTGATGTCGGGCTTGTGGTGGTGGGCCTCGGCGGCGGGCGCAGGCATCCGGACGACAGGATCGACCACGCGGTCGGCATCACCAGGTTGCTGCCGGTCGGCGCGGAAGCGCGGGCCGGTGAAGCGCTGGCGCTGGTCCATGCCCGCACTACGGCGGATGCCGAGGCGGCAGCAGCCACCGTGCTTTCGGCCTATACGATAGGCGCTTCCAAGCCGGCCGCGGAAAAAGCCGTCATCCGGCGGATCCTGCCACGCGGATAGTTCTTCTACCGCACAGCTGCCTCTAGAGCAGGATGAGTTGAAGTTGAATTGGTCATCCTGTTCTAGGTCTTTGTTTTTCGCATGATCTTGTTCGAAAAGTCTGCAACCTTTCGGGATCGTGCTCTATTGCACGAGCAACAGCGCGCCGTTTTCGACCTGGTATTTTTCGAGCCGCTGGAGAAAATTCATACCGATCAGGTTGGTGCGCAGCGCCTTGTCGTCGAGCACGACCGCCTGGACGCTTTCGACTGAGATCTTGCCGATCTGCAGGCGGTCGATCGTCACCAGGGCAGCCTTGATCGCACCATTGGCGGTGTTGACCTGGTGGCGGAAGTCGGAGGCATTCAGCGAAATGCCGATCCGGCGCGCGGTCGAGGTGTTAAGGGCGACGAACGTCGCGCCGGTGTCGATCATGCCATCGACCTGACGGCCATTGAGCCTGAATGTCGAGGTGAAATGCCCGCGCGCGTCCGCCGCAACGACAACCTTGCGGCCCAGCGGCTGCGCTATCGCCGGCTTGCTGGGGGCGGTGGCCAGGTTCAGGTCCGTTGGTGCTTCGACATCTGGCCTGGACCCGACCGCCGATTTCAGCAGGCCGTCCAGCATGTGCGGATTCGACTGATAGAGCATCGGGATGGACGCCGATGCTCCGGCAAACACGCCAAGAATGAGAAGCTTGCGCAGCATGGACCGGCCTTCGTGAACGCCGATCCTTAATCCGGTATGGTGTTCGCCGCTTTAACGGGTGCTGAAACTGCGCCTTTGCGTAAACGAGAGGTAAACGGCCGGCGGATAACTCCACAGCGGGCGCCAGAACCATGCTTCGATCATTTGGTCCCGTACATGCGGTCGCCGGCGTCGCCGAGGCCGGGCATGATGTAGCCTTTCTCATTGAGCTGGCGGTCGATCGAGGCGGTGAAAACCGGAACATCCGGATGCGCCTTGGTGAAGCGCTCGATGCCCTCGGGCGCCGCCAGCAGGCAAAGGAAACGGATGTTGGTGGCGCCTCGCCCTTTCAGCTTGTCGATGGCAGCGATCGCCGAATTGGCGGTGGCCAGCATCGGATCGACGACGATCACCAGCCGGTCGGCGAGATCGCCCGGCGCCTTGAAGAAATATTCGATAGCTTCCAGTGTTTCATGATCGCGGTAGAGGCCGATATGGGCGACGCGCGCCGCCGGCACCAGGTCGAGCAGGCCTTCGAGCAAACCGTTGCCGGCGCGCAGCACCGAGGCGAAGACCAGCTTCTTGCCCTCCAGCGTCGGCGCTTCCATCGTCTCGATCGGCGTTTCGATGGTGGTCGTCGTCAGTTCGAGGTTGCGGGTGACCTCGTAACCCAGCAACAGCGATATCTCGCGCAGCAGCCGCCGGAAGCCGGCCGTCGAGGTTTCCTTCTTGCGCATGATGGTTAGCTTGTGCTGGACAAGCGGATGGTCGACGACGGTGACGCCCTGCATGGTGCTCTCCTGAAATTCCGGCTGCTTGCGCAAACCCTATCGGCAATACGCCGGCCAAGGAACTGGTTGCTGGCGCCGACCACAGCTTTTGCTGGAGAAAAAGAGCCTTAACGCCCCGCACCGTTGAGGCGGGCGAGCAAGGCCGCCCTGGTCTTCCTGTCGACGAAGGCGGCCTCTATTGCCGTTCTGGTGACGGCGGTGAGCGCCTTGTCGTTCATCGAGAAATGCTCGGCGGCAATGTCATATTCGCGCTTCAGCGACGTCCAGAAATAGGGCGGGTCGTCGGAGTTGAGCGTCACCTTGCAGCCCGCTCCCTTGAGTGCCGGAAAAGGGTGGTCGGCAAAGCTGTCGAAAACCTTCAGCGCGATGTTGGAACCGGGGCAGCATTCGAGCACGACGCCCTCGTCGGCGATGCGGCGGACCAGATCGGGGTTTTCGATGGCGCGCACGCCATGGCCGATGCGGGAAGGGCGGATGTGGTCGAGTGCTGCCGCCACACTCTCCCAGCCCATCAGTTCGCCGGCATGGACGGTGATGCCGAGGCCGGCCTCGCGGGCGATCTCAAAGGCCCTGACATAATCCTCCAGGTCGCCGATCCGCTCGTCGCCGGCGACGCCGAAGCCGGTCACCAGCGGATGGCCGCAGCGCGCCGCGAAACGCGCCGCCTGCTCGATCGCCTCGACGCCGATATGGCGCACGCCGGTGACGATCATGCGGCCCTCTATGCCGGTCTTGGCCTTGGCGCGGGCCATGCCTTCGCCAAGCGCGTCCGTATAGGCCTTGGGCGACAGTCCGGCTTTCGTCGCGTGATCGGGCGACGTGAAGATTTCCGAATAGATGGCGCCGTCGCGGGCGAGGCTGGTCAGATAATGATCGGCCAGCCGCGCATAGTCCTCTTCCGTGCGGAAGAGGTCGGAGGAGAAATCGTAGGCGGCGAGGAAAGAGCTGAAATCGTGCCAGACGAACGAGCCGTCCCGGATGTAGGGCGAGGTGTCCTTGCCGTATTTCTGCGCCTGACGGATGACGAGTTCGGGCGCCGCTGCCCCTTCGATGTGGCAGTGCAGTTCCGCTTTCAAAGGCATGCAGTCATCCCGTCAGATTCGTCTGGTGTGGGATTCAAAGCCGCACCAGAAGCGCGGCCGAACACCGCGCCTTAAACAATAGCGCCCGCACCATCGATCGGCTATGGTCCCGCCGGTTTTATGACGGATCAAAATAATGTCAGTTGAGAGAACCACGACCGCGGGCGGCATGGAAACCTCCTATGGTTTCAAGCGCGTAGGGGCAGACGACAAGCAGTCCCTGGTCAACGACGTTTTCCACAAGGTCGCCAACCGCTACGACCTTATGAACGATCTGATGTCGGCCGGGCTGCACCGGTTGTGGAAGGACGCCATGGTGACGTGGCTCAATCCGCCGAAACGCCCAGGTTGGAAGGTTCTCGACGTTGCCGGTGGCACCGGCGACATCGCCTTCCGGATCGTCGAGGCGAGCCACGGTCATGCCCATGCCACGGTTCTCGACATCAATGGCTCGATGCTTACGGTAGGCCGCGACCGGGCCGAGAAAAGAGGGCTGTCCGACAACACCGATTTCGTCGAGGCCAATGCCGAGGAACTGCCTTTCCCCGACGCCACATTCGATGCCTATACGATCGCCTTCGGCATCCGCAACGTGCCGCGCATCGATGTCGCGCTTGCCGAGGCCTATCGCGTCCTGAAGCCGGGCGGCCGCTTTCTCTGCCTGGAATTTTCCGAGGTCGAGATGCCACTGCTCGACAAGGCCTATGAAGCCTGGTCGTTCAACGCCATCCCCAGGATCGGCAAAGCCGTCACCGGCGACGACGAACCCTACTCCTATCTCGTGGAATCGATCCGCAAATTTCCCAATCAGGTGAATTTTGCCTCCATGATCACCCGCGCGGGTTTCGACCGCGCCTCTTTCCGCAACTATTCCGGCGGCATCGCCGCGCTGCATTCGGGCTGGAAGCTTTGAGGCTGGCCCGATCATGAGTTCCGTCGGCGCTGCTTTCAGGCTCGTACGGGCCGGCTGGGTGCTGGTCCGCGAAGGCGTCGTCGCCGCGCTGCCGGGCGAAGAGCTCTCCGGCCTGCCGAAGTTCGGCTGGCGCCTGGCGCGGCTGTTCACGCGCCGCCGCGCGCTTGCCTATGAACGCGGCGACCGGCTGGCCAAGGCGGTGGTGCGGCTCGGGCCATCATACGTCAAGCTTGGCCAGTTCCTGGCGACGCGGCCCGATGTCGTCGGCAACGACATGGCGCTCGATCTCGCCATGCTGCAGGACAAGATGCATACCTTTCCGCAGGGCGAGGCCATCGCTGCGATAGAGGCCTCGCTCGGGCGCAAGATCGGCGATCTCTACGCCAGTTTCGGCAATGCCGTCGCTGCCGCTTCAATTGCCCAGGTCCATTCTGCCGAAACCGTTCATGACGGCGTTGCTTCAAGCGTGGCGGTGAAGGTCATCCGGCCAGGCGTGCGCCGCCGCTTCTTCCACGATCTCGAAAGCTATTTCCTGGCTGCCCGCCTGCAGGAGAGATACATCCCGTCCTCTCGCCGGCTGCGGCCGGTCGAGGTGACCGAGACCCTGGCGCAGACCACCAAGATCGAGATGGATCTCAGGCTCGAGGCGGCGGCGCTTTCGGAACTCGGCGAGAACACCAAGGACGATCCCGGCTTCCGCGTGCCGTCCGTCGACTGGGAGCGGACCGGCCGCGACGTCTTGACCATGGAGTGGGTCGATGGCGTCAAGATGAACGACATCGCCGGCCTCATTGATGCCGGCCACGATCTCAGGGCGATCGCCGTCAACCTGATACAGTCGTTCCTGCGCCACACGCTGCGCGACGGCTTCTTCCATGCCGACATGCATCCGGGAAACCTGTTCGTCGAGGCCAACGGCACCATCGTCGCCGTCGATCTCGGCATTGCCGGGCGGCTCGGCAAGAAGGAGCGCCGGTTCCTCGCCGAAATCCTCTATGGTTTCATCACCCGCGACTATCTGCGCGTCGCCGAAGTGCATTTCGAGGCCGGCTATGTGCCGCGCCAGCACAATGTCGCCGCCTTCGCGCAGGCGATCCGCGCCATCGGCGAGCCGATCCATGGCCAGCCGGCCGAGACCATCTCGATGGCCAAGCTGTTGACGCTGCTGTTCGAGGTGACCGAGCTGTTCGACATGGCGACGCGGCCCGAACTGATCCTGCTGCAGAAGACCATGGTGGTGGTCGAGGGCGTCGCCCGCACGCTCGATCCGGCCTTCAACATGTGGAAGACGTCCGAGCCGGTGGTCGGCGACTGGATAGCGGGCAATCTCGGCCCGCGCGGCCTGCTTACCGATGCCCGCGATGGCGCCAGGGCGATGCTGGCGCTGGCCCGCCAGGCGCCCGACCTTGCGGCCCGCACCGAGCGGCTGTCGCGCGAGATCGACCTGATGGCCGAACACGGCCTGCGCTTCGACGAGGCGACCGCACGCGCCATCGGCAAGGCCGAGGCGCGCTATACAAGGTCCGGCCGGCTGGCGCTGTGGGTGCTCGCGCTGACGCTGGTCTACATTGCGTGGAAACTTGTCTGAATGCATGCAATGACAGCAGTGCTGTCATTGCATGCATGCTACTTGTAACCTATGTTAGGTGGAAGGGGCAAACAATGAGCACCATAACAATCCGAAATTTAGACGACAGTGTGAAACAGGTGCTTCGCGAACGCGCTGCTGCTCGTGGGGTTTCTATGGAGCAGGAAGTGCGAGATTCGTTGCGTGATTTGACCATTCCAAAAACCAAGCTTGAGAGTGGAGCATGGCGGCTGAAAGCTTCTCGCGAAGAAATCTTGGCGCTAGGACGCAAGCTAGAACGTCCTTTTGATCTCAAAGCCATCAGTGATCATATGTGGGACGATGGACTTCTGTGACGGTCGCAGTCGATACCTCAGCTTTGATTGCCATCATTGGCGAAGAACCTGACGCAGCTGCGTTCATAGACGTTTTCGGAACTTCACCTGCCGCATTGATAAGCACTGCGACGTTGCTGGAGGCGCATTGTGTGGCGAGCCGATCAAGCGGAGGCGTCAATGCTAAAGAGTTCCAGATGCTCATAGACCATCTCGAACTGACGGTAGTTCCTTTTGATTTGGCGCAGCTTGAAGTCGCACGACTTGCCTACTCTCGCTATGGTCGCGGATCTCAACACCGTGCGGATCTTAACATGGGCGACTGCTTCGCCTACGCCTTGGCCAAGACACGAAACCTGCCGCTGCTTTTCAAGGGCAATGATTTCATCCATACCGATATCGAACCGGCGCTGAAGCCGGCATGACATCGGAAAGGAACTCGCATCGGGCATGACCCTCTCCGGCAAGCGCATCCTGCTCATCATCGGCGGCGGCATCGCCGCCTACAAGGCGCTCGACCTGATCCGCCGGCTGCGCGAACGGGGCGCTGCGGTGCGTGTCGTGATGACATCAGCCGCGCAGGAATTCGTCACCACACTCTCGGTCGGCGCGCTGTCCGCCGACCATGTCTTCACCGAGTTGTTCGATCGCCAAGACGAGCACGATGTCGGACATATCAGGCTGTCGCGCGAGGCCGACCTTGTGGTCGTGGCGCCGGCCACCGCCGACCTGATGGCGAAGCTCGCCAATGGCCATGCCAACGACCTGGCCTCGACCGTTCTGCTGGCCACCGACAAGCCGGTTCTGCTGGCGCCGGCCATGAATCCGAAAATGTGGTCGCATCCGGCGACCCGCCGCAATCGCGCGACGCTGGCCAAGGACGGCATCCCCTTCATCGGTCCGGTAAAGGGCGAAATGGCCGAAAGCAACGAGGCGGGCGAGGGCCGCATGGCCGAACCGCTGGAGATCGTTGCCGCCATCGAGACGTTGCTCGATACCAGGCCGAAGCCGCTTTCGGGCCGACGGATCATCGTCACCTCGGGGCCGACGCATGAGCCGATCGATCCGGTGCGCTACATTGCCAACCGGTCGTCCGGCAAGCAGGGCCATGCCATCGCGGCGGCACTTGCCAGGCTGGGCGCCGATGTGCGCCTCGTCTCCGGGCCGGTCTCGATTGCCGATCCGGCCGGCGTCACCACTGTGCATGTCGAAACCGCGGCCGAGATGCAGGCCGCGGTCGAAAGCTTGTTGCCAGCGGACGCGGCGGTCTTTGTCGCGGCGGTCGCCGACTGGCGCACCGCCGGTACGGCCGGCGAGAAGATCAAGAAGGTGGCGGGCGAGGGGCCGCCGGCGCTGCAGATGGTCGAGAACCCGGACATCCTGGCCGGGGTCGGCCATCACAAGCTGCGGCCGGGGCTGGTTGTCGGCTTTGCCGCCGAAACGCAGGATCTCATCCGCAACGCCGAGGCCAAGCTCAGGAAGAAAGGCGCCGACTTCATCGTCGCCAATGATGTGTCACATGAAAGTGGCGTCGGACCTTCGGGCGTCATGGGCGGCGACCGCAACAAGGTGCGGATCGTCTCCAAGACCGGCGTCGAGGAATGGCCGGAGATGACCAAGGACGAAGTGGCGGCGCGACTCGCCGCCCTGATCGCGGAACGGCTGAAGACGATTGTGGTCTGATTAGTCTATCCCGTCGCTTCCTGCGGCCTGCCTGTCACTGTCGCCAGCTTGAGCGCGGCAAGGCATCCCAAGATGCCGAGCGGCACGAAGGCAAGGAACAGCCAGCTTGCGACGTTCGCCGCCGCCTCGCGGTTGAGGCCGTCGGAAAAGCCGCTCGCATTGGCGATGATCCCGGCAAGCGCCGCGCCCACAGCATAACCGATACGCTGCATGGTCGGCACCGCGGCCGCGGCGATGGTCTGTTCACTTGCAGACGCCGATGCAACGACAACGCGTGTCATGAACGGCCAGGCGATGCCGAAGCCGCCACCTTGCAGCAGGGCGCAAAGCAGGATCAACGGGATGGAGCCCAATGGCACCGTGTAGGCGAAGCCGGCGACGCCCGCCGCGATCATCAGTGCGCCACAGACGATGATCGGCCGTTCGCGCTCCTGCGGCGCGTTGGCGACAAGGATCGACAGGATCGACCAGGCGATCGATTCGGTGGCGATGATGTAACCTGTGGTCAGCAGCGGGATGTCGTGCAGGCTGGTCAGCAGCAAAGGCCCGTAGACGCCGAAGGAGCAGGTCGCCACCGAGAAGGCGGCGACCATGGTCATGCCAGCGCCGACCGGCGAGCGCCAGGAAAACAGCGATGACGGGAAAAGCCGGGAGCCAGGCTTCAGGGCATCGATGCGAAAGAAGGCTGCAAGACCGACCAGGCCAAGGATCATCAGCAGCGACGAACGCAGCACGGCAATGTCGACGCCGGCCGCGGCGACCAGAACCACGCTGATGGCGAGACAGAAGAGTGCCGCGTAGGGGAAAGGCGGCGCCTTGCCCGACGTTGCGGGGCTTGCCGCCCCGGGCGTGTCGAGCACGATGAAACTCGCCAATGCCATGGCGCCGCCGCCAGCCGCGAAGATGCCGACGGCCCAGCGCCAGGACGAGATTTCGGTGACGATCGCGCCAAGCATCGGTCCACTGAAGGCGGCGACGCCCCAGATCGCCGACATGACGCCGAAGAGCTGCGGCCAGATGGCGCGCGGAAACAGCCGCTCGACCGAGATGAAGGCCAAAGACACCAATGCGCCGCCGCCAAGCCCCTCGACGACGCGGCCGCCGAGAAAGACAAGCATTGACGGCGCCAGCGCGCTGATCAGCGCGCCCGAAGCATAGAGCAGCGAGGCAACTATCATGTTGGTGCGCAGAGGCACGTAGCTCACCAGCCGGCCGGCAGCCGCTCCGGCAACGATGGCGCCGAGCTCGTAGACCGCCAGCGACCAGCCGACCAACTGCACGCCGGCCAGCTCGCTGACCATCGCCGGCGTCACTGTGGCCAGCATCGTCTCGTTGGTGGCGTAGAGAAGAATGCCGAGATTGATGAAACAGAAGCGCGCCAGATCGCCGCCTGCCCACAGCGCCCGCCAGTCCACCTTGTTGCTGCCGCCTGCGACCAATTCGACCTCCCGACCCTGCCAAAAAGCGCCGGAACGTCAGCGTCTGGGACGGCGCTCGGCTCTGGCCGGGAAGGCTTGTAGAACCTCAACCGCTGTTGAGCTCAAGCGTTATTTTACGCGTGGGCGATCCGCCTCGATCAGTCGGCCATGCTGCGCAACTGGAACTGGCTGACGCCGATGGCGATGTTGGCGCCGGTCTGTGTCTGCAGGCTGAGCGGCTGCAACGTGAAGGCCTGCGAGGAGCCGCCGACCAGCAGGTTGGCGCCGGCGCCGACCGCGGCCGTCACCTCGGCGCTGGCGCCGACATAATCGCCGGCCAGCGCGCCCGGCGCGTAGATGTTTTTCAGCGGCGTCAGCACCAGCCACTGCATCACGCTCTGTCTGGTGGTGCCGATGTCCAACCCGTATTTGTTGACGACGCCGAAATAGGCTTCCGGCGCAAACGTCTTGTCGGCGGGCGTGAAGGTGCAGCTCAGATCCTTGCTCGAGCCGAAAATGAAGCCGGTGCCGCCGCCGATGGCGCAATCCAGCACGCCAAGTTCGACGCCCTGATCGCGCGCATGGGCCTGACCTGCCCAGATGGCGACGATGGCAGAGGCGATGATGATTTTCCGCACGGCGGATCCCCCCAAAAAAACAACGGCGCGAAACAGTATCCTGTTCCGCGCCGTGAGTAGAGGGGGCGAATGTGCCCGCTTACTTGAAGGAGTGGATCAGCTCCAACGAGGCGACCGCCACCGCCAGGTTCACGCCAGTCTGCGCCTGGACGCTGAGCGGCTCCAGCATGAAGGCGCCGTCCAGTCCACCGACCAGGAGATTGGCGCCGCCGCCGGTCACGATGCTCGCCTCGGCGTTGACGCCATAATATCTGCCGGCAAGGTCGCCCTCGTCACGGCTGCGGGTGGCGGCCAGAACCGCCCATGCCAGTTGCCCCTGATGCGTCTGCCCGATATCGACGCCGAGCTTGGAGATCATCCCGGTGTACTTCTCGGACGGCCCGTGATCATAGGGGCGGAAGGTGCAGGACACGCCCTTGTTTGACGTGATGACATAGCCGGTGCCACCGTCGATGGTGCAATCAAGCGTGCCAAGCCTGAGAGTTCCGGCGTTGACGGGAACGGCAAGCAGGGTCGTGGCGAGCGCTGCGGCGCAGCCGATTTTCTTGATCATGGGGGAATCCTTTCGCAATTGCCTGGATTAAACGGTCGAATGCGTCGAGCGTTCCGCCGAAAACTTGGCGCGATCAAGGCAAGAGTTAATATGGCATTACCGATTGGCTTCGAAGCCATGTCAGGCGGTAGGCCTGCCACACATGGCTGGAACGCCGCCTTCGATCAGCCGGCGTTGGTCCGCGCCAGGCCATCCTTGGCCGGCTGGTAGGTCGGGTCGAGATGGACCGCTTCGCGGTAGGATTTGGCGGCTCTCGCCTTGTCGCCGCGCCGCTCGTAGATCAGCGCCTGATTGGACCAGGCTTCGGCGTTCTTGCCGTCGAGCTTGATGGCCATGTTGAAATCGGCGAAAGCGTTGTCCTCATCGTTCATGGCGAGGTAGGAGAGGCCGCGGCCGTTGTAGGGCTCGGCAGCGTCCGGCGACAGCGAGATGGCGGTCGAGAAATCCTCGATGGCGAAAGCGTGCTGGCCCTGGCTCTGATAGATCAGGCCGCGATTGTGGTAGGCGCGGGCATCGGTCGTGTCGAGCTGGATCGCCTTCTGGAAATCGTTGAAGGCTTCCTGAGTGCGGCCGGCCTTGCGGTAGAGGTTGCCGCGGCCGATATAGGCGGCGTCGTAGCTCGAATTGATCTGGATCGCGCGGTTGTAATCGGCAAGGGCGGCTTCCTGGTTGCCGAGGAAGCGCTGGATGAGGGCGCGGTTCGAATAGGCCTGGTAGAAATTCGGATTGAGCTGGATGGCGGTGTTGAAATCCTTCAGCGCCGCCTGATACTGGCCGCCGCGGCCATAGGCGGAGCCGCGCACATTGTAGCCTTCAGGATCCTGGGGATTGCGCTGGATGACGGCCGAGAGCGAGGAGATATTCTCGGTCGAGCCTTGCGCCTTGTCGATGTTGTTGAATTCGCCAGTCGGGGCCGTCTGACAGCCGGCCAGCGCCAGGCCGGAAAGCAGGGCTGCCGTCAGTGCAAAGCCGCGCAGTGCGGTTCGGCGCTCCACGGTAATTGCGTTCATGTCTGCTCTGTCCTTAACTGCCGCCGCGCCGTCAGGTCCGTTCTCCCCCTCCGAACCGGCCTTCTCCGAACTGGGTCGCATTCAAAACAAAAAGGTGGCGGCGATTCCGCATCGCGCCACCTTGGGTATCCTTCGAAAAGGACGAAAAATTGACGGTATCAGCGCGGCGGACGCGCTGCACCAGCGGCACCGGCCGCGACCGGGCGCGGCGTCATCGGCAGCAGGCCTTCGCGCTGGGCGCGCTTGCGGGCCAGCTTGCGGGCGCGGCGAACGGCTTCCGCCTTCTCGCGAGCGCGCTTCTCGGAGGGCTTCTCGTAATGTCCGCGCATCTTCATTTCGCGGAAGATGCCTTCGCGCTGCATCTTTTTCTTGAGCGCGCGAAGCGCCTGATCAACATTGTTGTCGCGAACGAGTACCTGCACGGGCAATCCTGTCTTTCGGGTTTGATATCAATAGGCAAGCGGCCATAGCCGAAAGCCTCCGCGGCGAATTACACCACGAATTGTGGCGGCTGATAGCAGAATCAGGGGGCTGTGTCCACAGCCAATGAAGGCCGGCTGCCAAAACCACCATCGATCGTCGTTAGACGACTTCTTGGCTGAGCTCTATGCCGTCGCCAAATGAAGCCGGGCGAAATCCTCGAAGAATTCGCCATAGTCGCAGGTTATTTCCTCGCCCGCCACGATATCGCGGGTGGCGGTCGCCCCGCCATATTGCGAAAAATCGGTGTTCGGCCGCTCGGCATGGTTCATGAAGCGTCCATTGTCGACTTCGTAGACCATGAAGCCCGGCCTGTCGGGACTTGGATAGGCGTATCTGTCGAGCAATTCCTTGAGATGCGGCGGTGCCGCCTCGTATTTTTCCATCGGGATCAGCCGGTCGAAGTCCGGATCGAGGCGCCAGATCGACGCTCCCTTCCGGATCGGTTCGGCGGCGAACACGCCGACGCCTTCGATTGCGCTCTGGGCAATATAGGTTCTGATCAGCAGCATGTTTCCGGCCCGTTTTCGACGAGAAAACGAAATCGTCAAATCGCAGCGAAAATCAAGGGCGGTCTTGCGACATTTCGGCTGATGTGTGCCGCGCCGCCGAACAGTTCACGTCCGGTTGATCGAGACGCCGCCGTCGGCAAACAGTGCGGTTCCGGTGGTGAAGCTCGACGCGGCGGAGGCAAGATAGAGTGCCGAGCGGGCGATCTCTTGCGGCTGCGCCATGCGCTTCAGGGCATGAATGCCTTCGACGAAAGCCCTGCCTCCGGCGTGGTCGTGGTGGCGCCCGGCGTGTCGGTGCCGCCGGGCAGCAATGCGTTGACCCGCAACCCTCGTGCTCCGTATTCGGCCGCCAACACCTGCGTCAGCCCGATCAGGCCGGCCTTCGCCGCGGCATAGGCTGCCATGCCCGGTATCCCGGCGGTTCGGCCGACGAAACTGGAGGTGAAGATCAGCGAGCCGCCACCGCGCTCCAGCAGTGCCGGCACCTGGTATTTGGCGCCGACAAAGGCGCCAGTCAGGTTGGTGTCGATGGTCTCGTGCCACGTCTTCAGCGACATGTCGGGAACCGGTCCCATCTGGCCGACCGAGCCAGCGTTGTTGAAGGCGATGTCGAGCCCGCCGAAGCTTTCGACAGCCAGGTCGACCAGGGCTTTCGCGTAGGCTTCATCCCTGACGTCGCCGGCGAGGGCGATTGCCGCGCCGTCGGCGTCCTCGATTTCAGCGACGAGTGCGTCAAGCTCCGCCTGGCGACGGGCAGCGACGACCACCTTGGCGCCTTCCTCGGCGAAGAGTTTTGCTGTGGCGCGGCCGATGCCGGAACTGGCGCCGGTGACGATGGCGACCTTGTTGGTCAGTGCGAGCATTTTCTGCATCCTTTTTATTCGCGCCAGCTTTGCCGGCAATCGGGATGTTGATCGCAGCTTAGGGCGGCGCGAGCCACCCGATACCTGCGAAGGCCTCATGACAGGAATTGATCGTTCATTGCTTCCGATGCGTCTTTTTCGTAACGGCGCAAAACGGCAAGCGCCGTCGCAAACAGCGCAAGGGTGGCAGCGCTGTTTCGCTAGTGATACACCTCGCGCGCCGAGGCTCGATTGGATGCCCGGCCGGTATCTGCGAGGCTTGAGCGTTGAAAAAATATTCGGTATTCGCCATCGCCCGCGAGGCCATGCGCGGCCACAAGGGCTGGGAAGAGCAATGGTCCTCGCCGGAGCCGAAGAAGGAATACGACGTCATCATCGTCGGCGCCGGCGGCCATGGCCTGGCCACCGCCTATTATCTCGCCTCGGTGCACGGCATCACCAATGTCGCGGTGCTGGAGAAGGGTTGGCTCGGCGGCGGCAACACCGGTCGCAACACCACCATCATCCGCTCCAACTATCTCTACGACGAGAGCGCCGGCATCTACGACCATGCGCTGAAGCTGTGGGATGGGCTGAGCCAGGAGCTCAACTACAACGTCATGTACTCGGCGCGCGGCGTCATGATGTTGGCCCACAATGTACATGACATCCAGGTGCTGAAGCGCCATGTGCATGCCAACCGGCTGAACGGCATCGACAATGAATGGCTGACGCCGGAGCAGGCGAAGGAATTCTGCCCGCCGCTGAACATCTCGAAGCAGGCGCGTTATCCCGTAGTGGGGGCTGCCTTGCAGCGCCGTGGCGGCACGGCTCGTCACGATGCGGTTGCCTGGGGCTATGCGCGCGGCGCTTCGGCGCGCGGCGTCCACATCATCCAGAATTGCGAGGTCACCGGTGTCAAGCGCGCGCCAAACGGCGCCGTCACCGGCGTCGACACGACGCGCGGCTTCATCGGCGCCAAGAAGGTCGGCGTCGTGGCGGCCGGCCATTCCTCCGTCATCATGAACATGGCCGGCGTGCGCATGCCGCTGGAAAGCTATCCACTGCAGGCGCTGGTGTCGGAGCCGGTCAAGCCGGTGGTGCCGTGCGTGGTGATGTCGAACACGGTGCACGCCTATATCTCGCAGTCCGACAAGGGCGAGCTGGTCATCGGCGCCGGCACCGACCAGTATGTCTCCTATTCGCAGACCGGCGGCCTGCACATATTGCAGCATACGCTCGACGCGATCTGCGAGATGTTTCCGATCTTCACGCGCATGAAGATGCTGCGCTCCTGGGGCGGCATCGTCGACGTGACGCCCGACCGCTCGCCGATCCTGGCCAAGACACCGGTGCCGGGCCTCTATGTCAATTGCGGCTGGGGCACGGGCGGCTTCAAGGCGACGCCGGGTTCGGGCCACGTCTTTGCCCACACCATCGCCAGGGACGATCCGCATCCGATCAACGCGCCCTTCACCATCGAACGCTTCCGCACCGGCCGCCTCATCGACGAGGCGGCGGCGGCGGCGGTGGCGCACTGATGATGGCCGAGGTCGCAGTGGCGATGCCGTTGCTGCTCGCGGGCGAGCAGGGCCTGTTTCATTTTCCCTCGGTGGAAGAGGTGCGCCTGCAGCCGATCAGCCGCGCCGAGAACGAGACCGGATGGCCGTTTTCCGTCGACGCGGGCGTGCTCGCCTGTGTCTGGAGCGGCGGCCAGAAGGTGGTCACCTTCCTGGAAAACCGGCCGGCCGAACTTGAGGATGACCAGACGTTCCAGCCACGCCACGTCATCGTGACCACCGACCCGTTGCAACTCACGATCGGCAACATGGCTGATCGCGACCTTTTCCGCCCGGCGGCAAGTGTCGAGGAACGCATCCGGCTGGTCGCGCCCTTCGCGATGCTCGGCCAGCGGCTTTGCGACCAACCGGCCGGCGCCCATGTCGGCCACGGCGAATTGTAGGAAACACCATGCTTCTCATCCGCTGCCCCTATTGCGAGGAAGAGCGTCCGGAACTCGAATTCCGCAATGCCGGCGAAGCGCATATCGCGCGTTCGGCTGATATTGCCGGCGAGAGCGATGACGACTTCGAAAAGTTCTTCTTCATCCGCTCCAACCCCAAGGGCATCATCTATGAGCGCTGGCGGCACATGCATGGCTGCGCGCGCTTCTTCAACGCCGTGCGCGACACCGTCAGCGACAAGTTCCTGATGACCTACAAGGCCGGCGAGCCGAAGCCTGTGAAGCTGCCGGGAGTTGCCAAATGAGCGGCGCGTTCCGCATTTCCGCCGCCGGGCGTCTCAGCCAGGCAAAGACGGCGCGCTTCAGCTTCGACGGCCAGTCCTATTCCGGCATCGAAGGGGACACGCTGGCCTCGGCACTGCTTGCCAACGGCGTTCATCTGGTCGGCCGTTCGTTCAAATACCACCGGCCGCGCGGCTTCCTGTCGGCCGGCGCCGAGGAGCCCAACGCGCTGGTCGAGATCAAGCGCGACGCGGCGCGCAAGACGCCGAATGTGCGGGCGACCGTCCAGGAGCTCTATGACGGACTCACCGCGCAATCGCAGAACCGCTGGCCGTCGCTAGCCTTCGACGTCGGAGCGGTAAACGACATCGCCTCGCCGCTGTTTTCGGCGGGTTTCTACTACAAGACCTTCATGTGGCCGAAGGCGGCCTGGAAGAACCTTTACGAGCCGAAGATACGGGCGGCAGCCGGCCTTGGCGTCGCGCCCGACCAGCCCGACTCCGACCACTATTCGGCGCGCTACGCGCATTGCGATGTGCTGGTGCTGGGCGGCGGTGCTGGCGGCATTGCGGCCGCACTTGCGGCGGCCGAGACCGGCGTGCGCGTCATCCTTGCCGACGAGCAGGTGGAATTCGGCGGCAGCTTGCGTTTCGAGAGTGGTGCTGGGATCGACGGCCAGGACGGCTTTGCCTGGGCGCAAGCGGCGATCGCCAGGCTCAAGGCGTTAGACAATGTCCGCGTGCTGTCGCGCACGACTGCCTTCGGCTATTACGCGCAGAACTTTGTCGGGCTGGTCGAGCGGGTCAGCGATCATCTGCAAAATCCGGGCCGCGACCTGCCGCGCGAGCGGCTGTGGCAGGTTCGCGCCAAACGCGTGGTGCTGGCGACGGGCGCCATCGAGCGCCACATGGTATTCGCCGATAATGACCGGCCGGGCATCATGCTGGCATCGGCCGCGCGCACCTATCTCAATCATTACGGCGTCGCCGTCGGCAGGAATGTCGGCGTCTACACGGCCAATGATTCCGCCTATGCCGCGGCGATCGACCTGAAGAAGGCCGGCGTCAACGTGGCGGCCATCGTCGACCTGCGCGACAATCCGACCGGGCCGGTGATCGACGAGGCGAGGGCGCTCGGCATCGAGATCAATTTCGGCCGCGCGGTGATCCGCGCCGGCGGCAAATTGCGGGTGACGTCGATGACCGTGCAGCCAAAGAATGGCGGCGGCGAGCGCACTATCGCCGTCGACGCGATCCTGATGTCGGCCGGCTGGACGCCATCGGTGCATCTGTTCTCGCAATCGCGCGGCAAGGTCGCCTTCAACGACGAAACCAAGCGCTTCGTGCCTGGCACCTATGCGCAGGACTGCGTCTCCATTGGCGCCTGCAACGGCACCGACGGGCTTTCGGCGACGATCGACGAGGCCTATGCGGCGGGCGCCAAGGCGTCGAAGGATGCCGGCGCCAAGGCCGCCAAGGGCACGAAACCGAAGGTCGACGCCAGCGAAAGCTGGTCGCGCGGCATGCTGGGTGCAGCACCCGGCGCCGGGCCGGACACGACGGTCAAGGCCTTTGTCGATTTCCAGAACGACGTCACCGCCAAGGATATCCGCCAGGCGGTGCATGAGGGCATGCACTCGATCGAGCACGTCAAGCGCTTCACCACCAACGGCATGGCGACCGACCAGGGCAAGACCTCCAACATGCATGGCTTGGCGATCGCCGCCGAAACACTCGGCAAGCCGATCCCGCAAGTCGGGCTGACGACGTTCCGGGCACCCTATACGCCCGTCACCTTCGGTTCGATCGTTGGGCACGCGCGCGGTCCGCTCTTCGATCCGACCCGCAAGACGGCGATCCACCCATGGGCCGAGGCCCAAGGTGCTGTCTTCGAGGATGTCGGCCAATGGAAGCGCGCCTGGTATTTCCCCAGGGCGGGCGAGGACATGCACGCCGCCGTCGACCGCGAATGCGTCACCGTGCGCAAGACGGCCGGACTGTTCGACGCCTCGACGCTGGGCAAGATCGAGGTGGTCGGGCCGGATGCGGCGAAGTTCATGGAGTTGCTCTACACCAACCCCTGGGAGAAGCTCGAGCCCGGCCGCTGCCGCTATGGCATCATGCTGCGCGAGGACGGTTTCATCTATGATGACGGCGTCGTCGGCAGGCTGGCGCCGGACCGCTTCCATGTGACGACGACGACCGGCGGCGCGCCGCGCGTCATGAACCATATGGAGGATTATCTCCAGACCGAGTTCCCGCATCTCAATGTCTGGCTGACCTCGACCACCGAACAATGGGCCGTCATTGCGGTGCAGGGACCCAGATCGCGGGACATCATCGCGCCGCTGGTCGAAGGCATCGACATGTCGGACGAGGCGCTGCCGCATATGTCGGTGCGCGAAGGCAGGATCTGCGGCGTGCCGACAAGGCTGTTCCGCATGTCGTTCAGCGGCGAGCGCGGCTTCGAGGTCAATGTGCCGGCCGACTACGGCCAGGCAGTCTGGGAGGCGCTGTGGGCCGAAGGCCAGAAGCATGGGGCGACCGCCTATGGCACCGAGGCGATGCACGTGCTGCGCGCCGAAAAGGGCTATATCATCGTCGGCCAGGACACCGACGGCACGGTGACGCCGAACGATGCCGGTCTCGACTGGGCGGTGGGCAAGAAGAAGACCGACTTCGTCGGCATCAGGGGCATGGCGCGACCCGATCTCGTCGCCAAGGGCCGCAAGCAGCTTGTCGGCCTGAAGACCAAGGATCCGAAAGTGGTGCTGGAAGAAGGTGCGCAGGTCGTCGCGGATCCGAAGCAGGCGGTCCCGATGACAATGATCGGCCATGTGACATCCAGCTATTGGTCGGAAAATTGCGGCCGCTCGATCGCGCTGGCGCTGGTCGCTGGCGGCCGTGATCGAATGGGCGAGACATTATACGTGCCGATGCCGAACGAGGTGATCGAAGTGGAGGTCACCGGCATGGTGTTCTTCGACGAGAAGGGGGAGCGCCTCAATGGCTAAGGCCGCCACCAGGAAAACCGCCGCCGCGGCGCCGTCGGCCGAACGCCGCGCCGCGCTCGCTGGTCAGGAACTTTCCGCCACCGGCGTTAGGCTTGCCGTGCTGCCGTCGGCGGAGCGCATCTCGCTGCGCGCGCCTGAGGCCTCCGTGGCGGCGCTTTCGAAGGCGCTTGGCGTGACCTTGCCACGCAAGCCGAAGACCTCGGCGTCCAAGGCAGGGCGCACGGCGCTGTGGCTTGGACCGGACGAATGGCTGATCATCGACGAGGCCGGAAAGGATCCGCTGGCCGATTGCGCTAAGGTAACTGCGTTGCATTCGGCGGTCGGCATCTCGCATCGCAACGTCGCCATTTCCGTCACCGGCCCGGCTTCTGCCGAGGCGGTCAACTCAGGCTGTCCGCAGGATCTGTCGCTCGACGCCTTTCCGGTGGGGGCGGCGTCGCGCACCATCCTGGGCAAGGTCGAGATCGTGCTGCTGCGCACCGCCGAGGACGCGTTCCGGGTCGAATGCTGGCGTTCCTTCTCCGACTATGTCTTTACTTTCCTGTCGGAGGCGGCAGGCGACGCGGCAGCGTGAGCCAGGAACATTCGTCGCGCCGGATCGTTTGCCAGAGCAAGTTCCATCCCGGTAAGAATCGGGATGGAACTGCATTTTTTGTTGGAGCATGATCTTTCCGAAAACCGGATTCCACTTTTCGGGATCATGCTCTGGTCGAGGGAGAGTGCCGATGCCGTCGAAACCCGCGCCAAAATCACAGGCTAAAAAGACGTCGGCCGTGCGCTCGCTCGAACATGAGAGACGTCTCGATGTGAGTGCGGAAGAGGAACTCGAGGAAGGTCTCGAGGATACGTTTCCGGCCAGCGATCCGGTGTCGATCACCTCGACGTCCATTTCCGGCGCTCCCGCAAGACCGGGCAAAGCCAAGACGGTAGCGGGGATGAAGAGGCGCAAGAAATAGTCCGTCTGGCGTGGCGAAGCTGTACTTCGGTGGTCAAGAAAACGGGCGGCCAGAATTTCTTGCCGCCCTTTTCATCATAACGAAGTCGTCATAACCGTTCGGGTCGGTTCCCGACCTTAGAACGTGCTGGGCACGATCCACGGATTGACGTAGATACCGGGCTTTTGGCCCTCGCGGTCAACCGAGCCGGTCTTGGTCGTGGCGCCAGCTTTTTTGACCGAGCCGGTCGCGACGCAATCGAGCTTCACATTGGCGTTGGTGTGGATGCAGGCCGCTGCCGGCGCCTGCTTGGCCGGCTGGTTGCCGGCGAAGGCGGCGCCCGAGAAAACAAGCAGGGCAGTGAGGGTGAGAATTGCCTTTTTCATCATCTGTCTCCAGTCAAATCTTTCCGTACGTGTACGACACGACGTACAGATACGCCTGAAGACGTAGGACTTCAAGCAAGGAATCGTACACGTACGATCAAATTTTCTTAAAAAGCCAAGAAGCCGCACGGCAAGGTGCCGTCAGGTCAAACTGTTCAGGAATGCAGTCAGCGGTTGGGCGGTGTTTCAGTCAGCGGCGGCATATCTTGCGTCATCAGACCGGCGAGCGCGAAATCGCACATTCGCTTTACGAAAGCCTGGGGGTCGCCGAAGGGATAGAAGGGGAAGGTGATCAGCAGCGAGATCGTGCCATGGCCGACCGCCCACAGCGTTGTAGCGATGGCGCGTGGATCGCCTTTGAGCTTGCCGGCGGCAACGCAGGCTTCGACCCTGCTGATCAGCACCTTCATGGCCGGGTTGCTTTCATGCACTTCGACGAAGGTCTTGCCCTCCGGCGGCCTGGTCTTTTCGGTCATGAATACGGTGCGGTACTCGTTGGGATTGCCAAGCCCGAAGGCGGCATATTCGGTCATGACCGCTTGCAATGCCTCGATCGGATCGTCTGACGGGTGCTCCTCGATGCGCCGGGCAAGCGTCTCGAACGCGTCCTCGGCCAGCGCGAACAAAATGTCCTGCTTGTCGGCGAAATAGGAATAGACCGACATCGGCGCATAGCCGACGCGCTTGGCCAGCTTGCGGATGGTGAGGCCCTCATAGCCTTCTTCCTGGACAAGCTTGTGCGCCGCCGCGACAAGTTCGGCGCGCAGTTCAGCCTTTTGTTTCTCGCGGCGTGTCTGGACGCTCAGCGGCAATTTTTCCTGCCTTCGGTTGTTGGTGGCCGGCAAAATTATATACGCTGTACGGAATCGGACAACCCGGTATCAAACCGGCTTTACGGCACAGCGGATGGCCATGCCGCTCGGACGCCATTTTTCCCGGACATCGATTGCTGCATTATCGAGACGTTCAAACCGCCTCCGGTTGGCGTTCGATCAGCGTCAACGTCAACCAGCGGGCGGTCAGCGCCGGCTTTTTCGAGCCTTCGATCTCGATGGTCACGTCATGCGCCGTCTGCACCCAGCCCGACGGCCTGACCTTGACGTCGGCGAGCACGAAACGGGTGCGGATGCGCGAGCCGGTCTTCACCGGGGCGAGGAAGCGCAATGAATCGAAGCCGTGGTTGACGCCCATCTTGCTGTTTTCGAGCGGCGGCATGGTCTCGAAGGTCATCGCCGACAACAGCGACAGCGACAGGAAGCCATGCGCGATGGTGCCGCCGAACGGCGTTTCGCGCCTGGCGCGCTCCGGATCGCAATGGATGAACTGGTGATCGTCGGTGGCGTCGGCGAACTGATCGATCATGCGCTGCGAGACCACCCGCCACGGCGACACGCCGACTTCCTTGCCGACGCTGGCCAGAAGCACATCGAGACTGATCGGTTCCACGCTGATGTCCTCCATTTCAGCCGCCCGGGCGGCTTCATTCCTTGAACAGTGTCAGCCCATGCTGCACCGACTGCCCGCCGTCGATCGGCAGGATGGCGCCGGTGACATAACTGCCAGCACGGCTGCACAAATAGAGCGTTGCGCCGGCAATGTCATCCCGTGTGCCGATGCGCCCGATCGGAACATGGTCGCCGACATGCTTCACCTGTTCCTCGGTCGCGGTGGCGAAGGCGGTCATCCGGCTCTGGAAGGGACCGGGGGCAAAGGCGTTGACGGTGATGTGGCGCGCGGCAAACTCGATCGCCAGCGTGCGGGTCAGATGGTGAACCGCAGCCTTCGAGGCCGTGTAGGAATAGGCGTCGTCGGCAAGCGGCTGGGTGCCCATCACCGAGCCCAGATTGATCACCCTTGCCGGATCGGCCTCGCTGGCGGCGGCATCGAGCAGCGGCAGAAGCTCGCGCGTCAGATGGAAAACGGCGGTGACGTTGACGCCGAACACCTTGGCCCAGGCGTGGTAAGGGAAGTCCTCCAGCGGCGCGCCCCAGGAGACGCCGGCATTGTTGATCAGTATGTGCAGCCGAGCGGTCCGCGCTTTCACCTCGGCGACGAGCGCGGCGATGCCGGCCTCGCTGGAAACATCGCCGGCAAAGCCCTCGGCCCGGCCGGCGGCGCCGAGGCCGTTCAATTCGCCGGCGACCCTGAGGCAGTCCTCGCCCTTGCGCGAGGCGATCATCACACTGGCGCCGGCCCGGACCAGGGCGGTCGCCGCCATACGGCCGATACCAGTCGCGGCGCCTGTCACCAGCGCGGTCTTGCCGGCGACTGAAAACAGCTCGTCCAGATAGCTCATTCGCAACTCCTGCCGTCCTCTCGCCAAACGCATGAGGCCGTGTTGACAAGGCTACCCGAAGTACGGTCATCCTTGCCACGGGTAAAGGGCCCAAGTGTCGTGGGAGGGTAAGAGCGATGGACGTTCCATCCGAAATGAAAGCCCTCCTGCTCGTCGGCGACGGCTACGCCAGGACACCCTCCGCAAGCGCGCTGGAGGCGATGGAACCCTATGTGCAGCCGGGGGTGATCGCGGTGCCGCCGCCCGGCCAAGGCCAGGTGCTGATCAAGGTCAGCCTCGCCTCGATCAACCCGTCCGACATCGCCTTCATCAAGGGCCAATATGGCCAGCCGCGCGTC
The DNA here is from genome assembly GCF_002529485.1 of Mesorhizobium sanjuanii. Lineage (NCBI taxonomy): Bacteria > Pseudomonadati > Pseudomonadota > Alphaproteobacteria > Hyphomicrobiales > Phyllobacteriaceae > Mesorhizobium > Mesorhizobium sanjuanii. The sequence continues at coordinate 58,346 of NZ_NWQG01000046.1, read as the reverse complement.
AAGGGCCAGCCGGCCGGTTTCGAGGGCGTCGGCACAGTCGTTGCCAGCGGCGAAGAGCCTTACCCGAAGAGCCTGATCGGCAAGCGCGTCGCCTTCGCCACCGGCGTCAGCAATTGGGGCTCATGGGCCGAATACGCCGTCGCCGAGGCGGTCGTCTGCATCCCGCTGCTCGATACGGTCCGCGACGAGGACGGCGCGGCGATGATCGTCAATCCGCTCACCGCGCTCGCCATGTTCGACATGGTCAAGCAGGAAGGAGAGAAGGCCTTCATCATGACCGCCGGCGCCAGCCAGCTCTGCAAGCTGATATCGGGCCTGGCCAGGGAGGAAGGGTTCCGGCCGATCGTCACGGTGCGCCGCGACGAGCAGATCGCGCTTCTGAAGGAGATCGGCGCCGCCCATGTGCTCAACGAGAAGGCGCCGGACTTCAAGGCCGCACTGCGCGAGGTGATCACGGCCGAGCAGCCGCGCATATTCCTCGACGCGGTGACCGGGCCGCTGGCTTCGACCATCTTTGACGCCATGCCGAAGCGTTCGCGCTGGATCGTCTACGGGCGGCTGGACCCGGACCCTACGGTGATCCGCCAACCCGGGCAACTGATCTTCCAGCACAAGCGTATCGAGGGGTTCTGGCTCGTCGAATGGATGCGCCAGATCCGCGACCGCCGCGGACTGGCGGTGATGGAGGCGCAGCAGCGCTTTTCCGATGGGCGCTGGTCGACCGACGTGACGGCGGTCGTGCCGCTGGCCGAGGCAATGGGGGGCGTACCTGCCGAACTGGCCAAGCCGAATGGCAAGGTGTTCATCAAGCCGTAGATCGCCTACTCCGCCGGCTCGATATTGGCGTAGGCGGCTTCCTCGAGTTCGCGCTTCAGCCGGCTCTCTTCTTCCACCTTCGGCGTGACGAAGCGGCCGAGCAGCAGATAGGCGACCGGGGTGAGGAACAGCGTCGAGACGGTGGCAAGGCCGAGCCCGCCGACGATCACCCAGCCGAGCGCGATGCGCGCCTCGGCGCCGGCGCCGCTGGCCAGCACCAGTGGCACGCCACCGAGCACGGTGCAGATCATCGTCATCATCACCGGCCGCAGCCGGATGATGGAGGCCTGCTCGATCGCCTCGCGCACGCCGAGCCCGCGGTCGCGCAACTGATTGGCGAACTCGACGATCAGGATGCCGTTCTTGGCCATGACGCCGACCAGCAGCACAAGGCCGATCTGGCTGTAGGCGTTGAGGCTGGTGCCAGTGAGCAAAAGGGCAAAGACCGCGCAGGCAAGGCCGAGTGGCACCGTCGCCATGATGATGATTGCGCTGACAAAGCTCTCGAACTGGGCGGCGAGCACCAGAAGGATGATGACCAGCGCGAAACCGAAGATGGTGATCATGGCGCTGTTGGTTTCGCCGAGCGTCGCGGCCTCGGCCAGCGGCAGGATGCGGCTGCCCGGCGGCAGCAACGGCGTGGCGATCTCCTCGGCGCGCGACAGCGCCGAGCCAAGCGCGAAATCGCCGCCAAGGTTCGAGGTGATCGCCACCGACGGCTGCTGTTGCTCGCGCGTCAGCGACGGCGGCACGGCGCGCTCGGTCAGCGTGGCGATGGTCGACATCGGCACGAAGCGGCCGTCACCCGTCTTCAGGAAGACGTTTTCCAGATCGGTCGGATCGTTGATCGGGTTGGTGGTCGAGACCAGCTTCACCCCGTAGCTGCGATCGGCGATATAGACGTCGACGACGTCATTGCCGTCGAGCATGGCCTGCATGGTGTCGGCAAGCCCGGTGATGTCGACGCCGAGATCGGAGGCGCGTTCGCGGTCGATGGCGACGGCCAGCTGCGGCTGCGTCGGATCGACGGAGAGGCGCGGCGACTGGAAGCGCGGATCCTTCTGCATCTCGGCGATGATATTGACGGCGGCGTCGCCGAGCGCCTTGCGATCGTTGCCGACCAGCGCGAATTGCAGGCCGTTGCCGGCACCACGGATGCCGAGGCTGTTGGGCTGTATCGGGAAGACGCGCACGCTCGGCACCTGTTTGGTGAGCCGGCTGATGTCGGCCATGATCTCTTGCTGGCTGCGCGTGCGCTCTTCCCACGGCGCCAGCGTCATCACCATGAAGCCGCTATTGTATTCGCCGCTCCAGCCGGCGCGCTCGAAGGTGTTGAGGATTTCGCCGGAATCGCGCAGCGGCTGGATCAGTTTTTCGATCTTCTGCAACTGCTGCGTCGTGTAGTCGAGGCTGACGCCTTGCGGAGCGTTGACGCGCAAGAGCACGACGGCGCGGTCCTCGGTCGGCGTCAGTTCCTGTCGGATGGTGCCGAACAGCGTGAAGGCGGTGGCCGCGAACAGTGCCGCGACCAGAAGCACGATCCACGGCGCGTCGAGGCAGGCACGCAGGCAGCGCCGGTAGAGCGCGTTCAGCGCGCCGCCGACGCGGGCGCCGACGCCGATGCCGCCTTCGCGGCGAAGCGGCGCGGCCGACAGCATGCGTGAGGCAAGCATTGGACAAAGGGTCAGCGCCACGACGGAAGACAGAAGCACCGATATGGCGAGCACGAAGCCGAATTCGCGGAACAGGCCGCCGGTCTGGCCGGGCAGAAAGGAGATCGGCACGAAGACGGCGACCAGCGTCAGCGTCGTGGCAATGACGGCGAAGAACACTTCCTGGGCGCCGAGCACGGCTGCGGCGCGTGGCCCCATGCCTTCGTTGCGTCGTCGCACGATGTTTTCCAGAACGACGATCGCGTCGTCGACGACCAAGCCTGTCGCCAGCACCAAAGCGAGCAGCGTCAATATGTTGATCGAGAAGCCGGCGAGATAGATGGCGGCGATCGTGCCGATCATGGCGACCGGCATCGCAAGCCCCGGAATGAGCGTCGCGCGCCAATCGAGGAGAAACACGTAGATGACGATCAGCACGATGGAGACGGACAGACCGAGCGCGATCTCGACCTCATGCACAGCGCCGTTGACGAAAACCGCGTCGTCGCTGGTGACCTTGATCGACATGCCCTGGGGCAGGTCCGCCTGCAGCTTGGCGACGGCGGTCCTCACTCCGTTCGAAATGTCCAGCGTGTTCGATTCCGCCTGGCGAATGATGCCGAGGCCGATGCCGGTCTTGCCGTTCGAACGCAACGTGGTCTGGCCGATGTCGGGGCCGAGCGTGACAGTGGCGACGTCGCGGATGCGCGTCTTGCCGCCGATGATGATGATGTTCTCGAACGCCTCCGGCGTGGTCACGTCCGCCGTCGTGCGCACGATGAGATCCTGGTCGGTCGTGGTGATCGAGCCGGCCGGCGAATCGAAGGCGACCGAGGCAAGTGCGGCCCTCAGATCGGCGACGGTGAAGCCGAGGCTCGCCAGCTTGGTCTGGTCGACGTCGATGCGGAAGATCTTGTCGCGGTCGCCATAGACCTGGACGTCCGCAACGCCGGGCACGGCGGCAAGCGTGTCCTCGATCTGGTCCTGGACCACAACCGTCATGTCCTGCACCGACATGGTGTCGGAGGTGACGGCCAGCCGCATCACCGCATCCGAATTGGCGTCGGCCTTGACGATGCGCGGCGGATCCGCCGTGTCCGGCATCTGGTTGGCGACACGGCCGACGGCATCGCGCACATCGGAAGCGGCGACATTCAAGTCGACACCGTCGTTGAACTCTATTGTGACGCGGCTGGAGCCGAAGGAGGACGTCGAAGAGATCGATTTGACGCCGGAGACGCGGCCGACCGCCCCCTCGATCACGTCGGTCAGTTCGCGGTCGACGGTTTCGGACGCGGCGCCTTCGAAAGTGGTGGAAACGGTGATGACGGCACGATCGACATCGGGCAATTCGCGAACCTCGACGCCATAGAAGGCGGCAAGGCCGGCAACCGCGATCAATGTGTTCAGCACGAAGGCCATCACCGGCCTGCGGATGAACAGGGCGGTGAAGCCGGTCTCGCTGCCGCTGTTGACGGCCCCGGTCATGAGCCTTCAGCGTCGGCGGCGCGCTGTTGCTCGCCGGCGATGCGGACCTCGCCGCCTTCGCTGACGCTTTGGGTACCCTCGGTCACCACCATGTCGCCGCTGACGATCGGTGCGTCGATCAGCACGGTCTCGGTGTTGCGCTGGATGACGCGCACGGCAACGCGCTTGGCCTTGCCGTCCTCGATCGCCCAGACATAGGCGCCGTCCGATCCCCACTGGATCGCCAGCGGGCTGACCGCGGGATAGCTGTCGCCGGGGAACTTCATGGTGATCTGGAAGGACATGCCGGCGCGCAGCGAATCGGCAGGATTGGCGATCGTCGCCTTGACCAGAAGGGTGCGGCTGGTTTCGTCGATATGGTTGTCGATGGCCGAGACCGTGCCGGCATAAGCGTTGTTGGGATTGGCGATCGGCGTCGCCGACAATTGTGCGCCGACCTTGACGGCGGCGGCGAAGCGCTCCGGCACCCAGAAATCGACGAGTATGCTGGAGCGGTCGTCAAGGGTGGCGATCGCCGACTGGCTGGTCACGTAATTGCCGGCCGATATCGGCAGGATGCCGACAGTGCCTGATATCGGCGCAACGATCGAACGGCGCTGCAAGGCCAGTTCCGCATCGCTGAGCGCCAGTTTGGCATTGGCCAGCACCACCTCGGCATCGGCGACGGCGACTGCTGTCGCGGCATTGGAAGCCCTGAGCGACTTGACCCGATCGAGCTTGGCCTGTGCGTCCTGCAAGGCAAGCTTGGCCCGGTTCTGGGCGATCACTTCGGTGTCGGAGTCGAGGGTGGCGATGATCTCGCCCTTCTCGACATGGGCGCCGGACTTGACCAGGAATTCGACGAGACGGCCGGAACTATAGGGATTGACCGTCACCGACGCGTTGGCGCGGCCGGTGCCGATCGCCTGCAGACGGTCGTTGATGACAGCCTTCGACGCCGGCAAGGCGACGATGGTTGCCAACTGACCGGCGCCATTGCGGCCCTCTGCCCGCCTGGCGTTGGCGACTGCGCCCGTCTCGGCCGGGGGCGTCGCGGCATAAGCCCAGTCGATGCCCCAACGCGCCAGCACATCCGGCGCGCCGGGAAAGAAGCGAACCCAGGCGGCAGCCGCCGCCACGAGGATCACAAGCGCGAAGATTAACTGTTTCCAGGCGGCCATCGGCACTCCGGTTGGCAAAAACGTCTACCGGTTTCCCCAAGCATAAAAACGCAGCGACGCACCCGGTACGTGCGAAGCCGCGCTGATATCATGGCTTTATGGCAATTCTGCCGCTGCCATGCACATTAAATCTGTGTAACGTTGGCAGAACTACGCTTGGGTCAAAACGCGATCAGCTGGCTGCCGCAATGGCCGAAATCTGTGGGCTGTCGCCATTCGTCTCGTCGATAGCGAACGAGCAAGCTGGGGCAAGGGAGTTCGATACGGCTGTTCGACTGCGATTGGGCGCGGCGTAGGATGGAACTCATCGTACGACTTGGTCAGCGTTGGGTATGCACAGCCTATGTATTCCAGCACGAAATTGTGCATCACGCCAGGTCCAGGGGGATGAATGGCAGCGCCGATCAATATCGATTCCTATAGCGATGCGCTTGTCGTGCTTGGGACGGCGGGCATTGTTGTTCCATTGGTGCGGCGCTTTGGGTTTAGCTCCGTGCTCGGCTACATGGCGGCTGGGGCGCTCCTTGGTCCACTGGGCCTGGGTTCGCTCATCAACGCATTTCCGTTCTTGTACTGGGTCACCGTCGTCGATGCCAAAAACGTTGCCGGTATCGCCGAACTCGGCGTGGTGTTCTTGCTCTTCATTCTCGGCATGGAACTATCCTACGAACGTTTGAAAACCATGCGCCGCCTGGTGTTCGGGCTCGGAAGCCTGCAGGTCATCTTTTCCGCCACCGTGATCGGCGGCATCGCGGCCCTGGCCGGCAACCCACCGACCGTATCGATCATCCTCGGCGCCTGCCTTGCCTTGTCCTCGACCGCGATTGTCATCGATGTGCTTTCCCACCAGGGCCGGCTTGCCACAATTGCCGGCCGAGCCAGTTTTGCCGTGCTCCTGGCGCAAGACCTGGCCGTGATTCCGATCCTGCTCTTTATCTCCATTCTAGGTGGCGACACGAGCAGCTCGGTCACGGCCAACCTCGCGCTCACCCTCTTGCATGCGACGCTTGCGGTTGCGGCGATCGCTATCGTCGGGCGTCTGTTCCTGCGGCCCCTTTTCCGATTGGTGGCCTCCGCCGGAACCAACGAAATGTTTGTGGCCGCGACGTTGCTTGTGATTATCGGTACCGGGGTCGCGGCCGCGCTGGCCGGACTGTCCATGGCGCTGGGGGCGTTCATCGCGGGGTTGCTGCTCGCCGAGACCGAATTTCGCAAGGCGATCGAAACAACCGCCGGTCCTTTCAAGGGGCTGCTGCTTGGTGTGTTCTTCTTTACCGTCGGCATGAACATCGATGTCCGCGAGCTTGCTCGCGAGCCATTCTGGCTTCTTGCCTCTGTCGTCGGCCTCATCGGCATCAAGGTCGTCCTGCTCACCGGCCTCGCCCGGATGTTTCGCTTGTCGTGGCCTGTAGCGATCGAAACAGGCCTGCTCCTTGGTCCAGGCGGCGAATTCGCATTCGTTGGCATTGGCATGGCAACCACGCTCGGCCTTGTCAGTTCCAACGTCTCGGGCTTCATCTTGACGGTGACATCGATCACGATGACGCTCATTCCGGTGCTGGATCTGGTCGCGCGGCGATTGACGCCGAGGTTCCGGGAACCCAGGGCGCTCGACCCGGAACTGACCGTTGCACCAAGCGGCGCCGCCGGACATGCAATCGTCATAGGGCACGGCCGGGTCGGGCAAGTCGTCTGCTCGCTGCTGGATCGGCACAGCTATCGCTATATCGCAGTGGACAATGACGCAGCCGCGGTCCCGGCATACCGGCGACGCGGGCGAGAGGTCTATTACGGCAACGCGACAGAGCCGGAATTCCTGAAGAGCTGTGGTCTGATGGACGCCAAAGCCGTCATCGTAACGGTTGCCGGGCAGGCCGATATCGACGAAATCGTAAGACAGGTACGTGCCCTGAGAACGGACATCGTCATCGTCTCGCGCGCCCGCGATGCTGGCCACGCGCGTCACCTCTATGCGATCGGCGTGACCGACGCCGTGCCTGAAACGATCGAGGCAAGCCTGCAGCTGTCGGAAGCGGCGCTGATCGGATTGGGGCAGGCGGCAGGGCCGGTCATTGCTTCGATCCATGAGAAACGCGATGAATTTCGGCGCGAGTTGCAGGAGGCAGCGGCACGGAACGCAAGCGGATCCACGCATTCGATCCGCCCAAAAAGATCCCGATTGCCATGAGAGCGGTCCGGGGACGGACAAACCATGGCATTATCCGTTCAGGATCGTCGGTGTGAATTCGGCCCAGCGCGCACGAGCTTCCGCTTGGGCGGCGACCCCTTTCGTTCAAAGTGATCGGGTTTCGACCCTACCGCAGGCCTTCCAGCTCACGGATGCGTTTGGCGCCGTCGGCTTCGAGCTGCCGGGTGACGGCGCCGATCAGCGTTTCGGCAACGACGAAAAGCGCCGCCGAGGAATCCCAGGCCGAGGGCACGGCGGTGCGACCGGCGATGACATGGCGGGCGAAGCGGGCGATCGGCGACAGCCACTGGTCGGTGAACAGCACGATCTGCACGCCGCGCTGATGAGCCGTCTCGGCGAAACGGACCAGGCTGTCCTGGTAGCGCCTGATGTCGAAAATCACCAGCACGTCGCGCTTGCCCATGTCGATCAGCCGGTCGCGCCAGACGCTCTCCTGCCCGGTGAGGTGGAAGACGTTGGGCTGGACGATGGCGAGGTGGGCGGCCATGTAGCAGGCAAGCGGATCGGTGAAGCGGCCGCCGATCAGGAATGTCTTGCCGCGCCGGTCGGCAAGCCTTGCGGCGATGTCGGCAAGCTGCTTGTCGGACAGGTGCCTGAACGTCTCGCGCAAATTGTCGAGCGTCGCCTCCAGCATTGGCGACACCGCGCCGCCGTTCTGCGACGGCGTATTGAGCGTCCGCGACGCCGGCGACTGCAATTGCGCCGCCAGTTCGTTCTGAAGCGTCGACTGGAATTCCGGATAGTGCTGGAATCCGAGCCTGGCGACGAAGCGCAGGATGGTCGGCGAGGAGACGCCGGCGGCAGCCGAGAATTCGGCGACCGTCTTCAGGCCGATCAGCGGATAGTTGGCGATCAGCGTCTGTGCCGCGCGCCGCTCGCCTGCCGGCATCGCGCCGATGCGGTCCGAGATCAGTTCGGCAATGCTGGATATCATCATTTTCCACCCTGGCCGTTTTGCCGAAATCGCATTTGACCCGAATTCGCGTTTGACCCGAATTCGCGTTTGACAAAGCCGGTCAAACTGTATGAAATCATCCACAGGGACGCAATGATGCAAAATACGTAACATACGATACAGCGCTCCCCGGGGACAGCAGACAATGGAGACAGCACGGCCCGCCAGCCTTGCATCGCCTGAAACCGTGAGGGTGACAAACCCTGGCGGATCGAGCCCCTTCGTGCTGACCTGCGACCACGCCTCCAACTTCCTGCCGCCCGAATTCGGAACGCTCGGCCTTGCCGCCGAGCAGCTTTGCCGTCACATCGCCTGGGATCCCGGTGCGCTGCCGGTCGCCAGCCACATGGCCGAGGCGCTCGATGCGACGCTGGTCGAAACCCGTATTTCCCGCCTTGTCATCGACTGCAACCGCCCGCTCAATGCGCCGGACCTGGTGCCGCCGGTCAGCGAAACCACGGTCATTCCCGGCAATGCCGGCCTGTCGGAAAAACAGCGCGCGGCGCGCATCGCCTTGTCGTGGCAGCCCTTCCATGACGCGGTCGAGCGCATCGTCGACAACAGGCTGGCGCGCGGACTGGAGACCCGGCTGGTATCCGTCCATTCCTTTACTCCGGTCTACAAGGGCAAGAGCCGGCCCTGGCATGTCGGCATCATCCATGACGAGGATCGCCGGTTGGCGTCTCTGCTGATTGCCGCGCTGCGGCGGCTCGACGGCGTGAATGTCGGCGTCAACGAGCCCTATTCGCCGGCCGACCGTGTCTATTTCACGCTGGAGCGGCACGCACGCTCGCGCGGCCTGCCATGCGCGATGATCGAAATCCGCAACGACGAGATAGCCGACGAAGCCGGGCAGCGGAAGTGGGCGGCGCGGCTATCAACGATCCTGGCCAATTCAGTGCTGGACGGTGAGGTCTCGAATGCAGTCGCCTGAACGCCCGTGGAGAACCGAATGGCGGACCGCCGATGCCTGAATTCATAAAGACCTACGTGCGCGTCGTCGACAAAGCGAGCTGGTACATGGGCGTCTTCGCCATGTATCTCGTCTTCGCGATGATCGGCATCCTCACCTATGCGTCGGTGATGAAGGTCTTCTTCCTGCCGTCGATCTGGACGATAGAGTTGGCCCAGTTCGTCATGGTCGCCTACTTCATCCTCGGTGGGGCGTTCTCTCTTCGCGAAGACGACCACGTGCGCATGGACCTGCTCTATGCCGGCTGGACAGTGCGCCGCAGGGCCGGTACCGACCTGGTCACGGGCCTCGCGCTCATCTTCTTTCTCGTTGCGCTGCAGATCGGCGGCATATCCTCGGTGATCTACGCGTTTCAATACGGCGAGAAAGGGTTTTCCGCCTGGGCGCCTTACATGGCGCCGATCAAGGTCGTCATCAACGTCGGACTGTTCCTGACGCTGCTCCAGGCGATCGCCATCTGGTTCAAGGACTGGGCGCGTTATCGCGGGGAGCCGATGACTTGAGCTACGAGATCATCGCCCTACTGATGTTTTCAGGCATGATGCTGCTGCTCCTCACCGGGCAGCGCGTCTTCGCGGTGATCGGGTTCGTCGGCGCCCTGGCTGCCCTGCTGCTGTGGGGCGACGGCGGCGTCGAGATGTCGTTCACTTCCATCATGAAAGTCATGAAGTGGTATCCGCTGCTCACGCTGCCGCTTTTCGTGTTCATGGGCTATATGCTGGCCGAGTCGCATATCGCCGACGACCTCTACAAGATGTTCCACGTCTGGATGGGCCCGCTTCGCGGCGGCCTCGCCGTCGGCACCATCTTCATGATGGTGATCATCTCCGCGATCAACGGGCTGAGCGTGGCCGGGATGGCCGTGGGCGCAACCATAGCCCTTCCCGAGCTCTTGCGGCGCGGCTATGACAAGACCATGGTCACCGGCGTGATCCAGGCGGGCTCGACGCTCGGAATCCTTGTCCCGCCGAGCGTCGTGCTCGTGCTCTACGGCATGATCGCACGTCAGCCGGTCGGCAATCTCTGGATGGCCGGCGTATTTCCGGGCCTGCTCATGGCCGCTCTGTTCGTTCTCTACATCGTGATCCGCTGCTGGCTGCAGCCGGAGCTCGGACCGCCGCTGTCGAAGGAAGAGCGCGCCCGTTACAGCCTGGCGGAAAAATTCATGCTGTTGCGGGCGGGGCTTGTTCCGCTGGCAATCTTCCTGTCGATGACCGGGCTGTTCCTCACCGGCGTAACGAGCCTGGTCGAGAGCTCGGCCGTGGGCGCCGTCACGTCGATCCTCGCCGCGCTGATGCGCGGGCGGCTGACATGGGCGATACTGCATCAAACGACGCGCAAGACGCTCGCTATCAGCTGCATGTTCTTCTGGATCATCACCGCCGCACTTTGTTTCGGCGCTGTCTTCGACGGCCTTGGCGCGGTGAAATCAATCGAGCGCCTGTTCCTCGGCGATCTCGGCCTCGAGCCCTGGCAGGTGCTGGTGCTGATGCAGTTCACCTTCCTCGCCCTCGGAGTCTTTCTTGACGACACGGCCATGCTGGTCATCGTCGCGCCGTTGTTCATACCGCTGGCCGCCGCGCTCGGTTTCGATCTGGTGTGGTACGGCGTGCTCTACACGATCACCTGCCAGATCGCTTATCTGACGCCGCCCTTCGGCTACAATCTCTTCCTGATGCGCGCCATGGCGCCACCGGAAGTGACGCTTCCCGACATCTATCGTTCCATAGTTCCGTTCGTCGGGATCATGCTGCTGACGCTGCTGATCATCGGAGTTTTCCCCGAGGTCGCGACGTGGCTGCCCAACTACTACTATTCGAAGTAGGTCCAAAAAATTCAACCAGAGGGAAAGACAATGGACAAAGTGCAGAGCAGACGCAATTTCCTCAAGAAAGCCGGTCTCGTGACCGCGGGCGCCGCCGGCGCCTCGACTCTTGCGACGCCCTACGTCATGGCGCAGTCGACGCCCATCAAATGGCGGCTGCAGACCTATGCCGGCGCGGCGCTCGGACCGCACGTCACCAAGCCGGCAGTCGACGCCTTCAACGCGGCGGCGAAGGGCGAGATGGAAATCGAACTGTACTACGCGGACCAGCTCGTGCCGACCGGCGAACTGTTCCGGGCGATGCAGGCCGGCACGATCAACGCGGTGCATTCCGACGACGACTCGATGGCGGCGCCGGTCGACATCTCGGTGTTCGGCGGCTATTTCCCGTTCGCAACCAAGCACATCCTCGACGTTCCGGCGCTGTTCAACCAGCATGGCCTCGCCGAGATCTGGCGCGACGCCTATGCCAAGGCCGGCGGCGTCGTGTGGCTTTCCGCGGCCGGGCAGGATCCCTGCCACTTCAACACCAAGAAGCCGATCACCAGCCTCGCGGATCTGCAGGGCCTGCGCCTCTACACCTTCCCGACGGCGGGCAAGTTCCTCGCACAGTTTGGCGTGATCCCGGTCGTGCTGCCCTACGAGGACGTACAGGTCGCCGTCCAGACCGGCGAGCTCGACGGCATGTCGTGGTCAGGCATTACCGAGGATTATACGGTGGGCTGGGCCGACGTGACCGACCATTTTACGACCAACAACATTTCGGGCGCCTGGATCGGTTCATGGTTCGTCAATGAGAAAAGCTGGGCCGATATCCCCGAGCACCTGCAGAAGCTCTGGCTAGCCTGCATCGATGCCGGCCACACCTACCGCAACCAATGGTATTGGGGCGGCGAGGCCAGCCTGCGGGCCAATGGCGACAAGCTGAAGCTGACCACAATCCCCGCCGCGGAGTGGGCGCAAGTCGAAGACGCGGCGCTGAAGTTCTGGGACGAGATCGCGGCCGAGAGCGAAACCCGCGCCAAGGTGGTCGGCATCTTCAAGGAGTACAACGCCATGCTGAAGAAGGCAGGCGGCGTCTATACCCAGGGCTGAGACAGCCCTGATCGCGCGGGCGCCCGGCGGACGGGCGCCCGCGCCGACGTTCATTGAGGGCCGGCGCGGTGTGCAGGCCCGGACGCGGAACCACATGCGGAGCAGGCTATGGCCGGAAATTTCTCGTTCGATCAGTTGAAGAAGGCGGTCTCCGGCGGCGAGATCGACACGGTGCTGGCCTGCATCGTCGACATGCAGGGCCGGCTCGCGGGAAAGCGGTTTCTGGCGCAGTACTTCGTCGATTCCGCTTATGGCGAGACGCATGGCTGCAACTATCTGCTGGCCGCCGACATCGATATGGAGCCGGTGCCGGGCTACAAGGCGGCGAGCTGGTCGAAGGGTTATGGCGATTTCGTCATGAAGCCGGATCTTTCGACGCTGCGGCGCATTCCATGGCTGGAAAAGACGGCGCTGGTGATCTGCGACGTGCTCGACCACCATACCCATGACGACCTGCCGCATTCGCCGCGCGCCATGCTGAAGAAGCAGATCAAGCGACTGAGTGAGCGCGGCTATATCGGCTATTTCGCCTCCGAGCTCGAATTCTACCTGTTCAGCGAGACCTACGATTCCGCCCGCAAGAAGCATTGGCAAGGGCTCGACACGGCTTCGCCCTATATCGGTGACTACCAGATCGGCATTACCACCAAGGAAGAGGGCGTCATGCGCCGGCTGCGCAACGAGATGGAAGCGGCCGGCATTCCGATCGAGAATTCGAAGGGCGAGTGGGGGCCGGGCCAGGAAGAGATCAATGTGCGCTATGCCGAGGCGCTCGACATGGCCGACCGCCATGTCATCCTGAAGAACGGCGCCAAGGAGATCGCCGAATCGGAAGGCAAGGCGATTTCGTTCATGGCCAAGTATAATTACGGGCTTGCCGGCAATTCCAGCCATATCCACAATTCGCTGTGGAGCGCCGACGGCAAGACGCCGCTGTTCTACGACAAAAAGGCCGACTGGACGCTGTCGATGCTCGGCCAGCAATGGGCGGCTGGCCAGCTCAAATACGCCAAGGAATTCACCTGGTTCCTGGCGCCCTACATCAATTCCTACAAGCGCTTCCAGGCCGGCACCTTCGCGCCGACCAAGATCATGTGGAGCGAGGACAACCGCACCGCCGGCTTCCGCCTGTGCGGCGAGGGCACCAAGGGCATCCGCATGGAGTGCCGGATCGGCGGCGCCGACCTGAACCCGTATCTTGCGTTCGCGGCACTGATCGCGGCCGGCCTTGCCGGCATCGACGAGAAGCTGGAACTGCAAAAACCTTTCGTCGGCGATGCCTACCAGGCGTCGCGCCTGCCGGAGATCCCGAAGACGCTACGCGATGCGACAGAGACGCTGGCGAAGTCGAAGATGCTGAAGCAGGCCTTCGGCGAGGACGTACTCGAACACTATGTCCACACAGCCCGCTGGGAGCAGTTCGAATACGACCGCCGGATCACGGATTGGGAACTGCACAGGGGGTTCGAGCGGTATTAAAGCTGTAATTTGCGTTGACTGAGCCTAACTAAAGCTGTATTTTGGCTAAGTTAGGCTTCCAGGGAGCGCGAGAAATGGGAAAGTATTCGCCTTTGTGTTCGTATCTCATGTCCCAGGCCGGTGAGCGGGTTCCGATGTCTTTCGGTGACATCGAGAAGTTGCTTGGCGAGAAGCTGCCTGCATCCAAGCGGTACCCCGCCTGGTGGAGCAACAATCCCAGCAACAATCCGATGACGAAGGAATGGCTTGCTGCAGGGTTCCAGACGGAGTCGGTCAATATCGCCGGCGAAAAACTGGTGTTTCGACGCGCGGAGGGACATTTGGGCGGGTCGAAAGGTTTTGGTGAATCGGCGCAGGCAGGGATCAGTGGAAAATCGTCACGCCACCCGATCTTTGGGTGCATGAAGGGGACGCTTACGCTCATTCCCGATGTCGATCTGACAGAGCCTGCCGATCCCGATTGGGGCAAAGTCTATGAAGACTGAAAACCTTCTTCTGGATACCTGCGCGGTTATCTGGATATCGCAGGATGAGCCGATTGCCGAAACGGCAATCACGGCCATCAGCAAGGTTCCTCAATCCGGCACGCTGAACGTATCGGTCATGACGGCATGGGAAATGGGAATGCTGGTCTCGAAGGGCAGGTTGCCGTCGACAAAGACACCCGAGCGCTGGTTCGATGAGTTCGTTCAAGCCGCCGCTGTCGAAGTGGAGGGGGTTACCCCACGGATCCTTGTTGCTGCGTCCTATCTGCCTGGCGCGGCGCACAACGATCCCATCGATCGGATTCTCATTGCCACTGCCAGAGAGCGCGATCTGACGATCATAACGCGAGACCGGGCCATCCTGGCTTATGCCGCCCAAGGCCACGTTCGAGCCATTGCCTGCTGATTAGAGACAACTGGAGACGTTTGATTGGAAACGGTCAAGATAAAATCCCCCGTCGATGGTTCGATCTATGCCGAGCGGCCGCTCGCCACGGACCAGGCGATCAATGCCGCGGTCGAGCGCGCCAGGGCGGCACAGGAGAAATGGGCCGAGACGCCGGTCGTCGAGCGCGGCAAGCACATGCTGGCGATGCTCGAAGCGCTGGTCGCCATGACCGACGAGATCGTGCCGGAGATCGCCTGGCAGATGGGGCGGCCGGTGCGCTATGGCGGCGAGTTCGGCGGCGTCAGGGAACGCACCAGCTACATGGTCGAGATCGCGGAGGCCGCACTCAAGCCGGTCATGGCTTCCAATCCGAAGGACGGTTTCCGCCGCTATGTGCAGAAGGTGCCGCTCGGCGTCGTCATGGTGATCGCGCCGTGGAACTATCCCTATCTGACCGCCGTCAACACCATCGTGCCGGCGCTGATGGCGGGCAGCGCCGTCATCCTCAAGCACGCGGCGCAGACGCTGCTGGTCGGTGAACGGTTTCAACAGGCGTTCGACAAGGCCGGACTGCCGAAGGGCTTGTTCCAAAACCTAGTCATGAACCACGCTCAGACCGAAAAGCTGCTCGGCTCAGGCAAGATCGACCATGTCAATTTCACCGGCTCGGTCGGCGGCGGCCGCGCCATTGAGAAGGCGGCGGCGGGCACGTTCATGACGCTCGGCCTCGAGCTTGGCGGCAAGGACCCGGCCTATGTGCTGCCCGACGCTAGGATGGATCATGCTGTGGCCAATCTGGTCGACGGCGCCTTCTACAATTCCGGCCAGTGCTGCTGCGGCATCGAGCGCGTCTATGTGCACGAGAAGGTCTATGACGAATTCGTCGAGGGCTTCATTGCCGAGACCAGGAACTATGTCGTCGGCAACCCGCTGGAACAGGCGACGACGATGGGGCCGATGGCGCAGGCGCGCTTCGCCGACCTGATCCGCGAGCAGAAGGCCGAAGCGCTGCGCAAGGGCGCCAAGGCGCACATCAACATGAAGGTGGCCAACGACACGGCAGGCTCGCCCTATCTGGCGCCTGAAGTGCTCACCGGGGTCGACCACCAGATGAGCGTCATGCGCGAGGAAAGCTTTGGCCCGATCGTCGGCATCATGAAGGTGCGCAACGACGAGGAGGCGATCGCGCTGATGAACGACAGTCCCTACGGGCTGACCGCCTCGATCTGGACCGGCGACATCGAACACGCGGTGGCGATCGGCGACCGCGTCGAGACCGGCACCGTATTCATGAACCGCTGCGACTATCTCGATCCAGCGCTGGTCTGGACCGGCGTCAAGGACACCGGCAAGGGCGCCGCCCTTTCGGCCATCGGCTACGACAATCTGACCCGGCCGAAATCATACCATCTGCGCGAAGCCATCTGATCTCGAAAGAAAAAAATGTCCAAGCTCATCTCCAAATGGAACTATCCGACCACCGTGCGCTTCGGCGCCGGGCGCATCAAGGAATTGCCCGAGGTGCTTGAAGCCGCCGGCATCAAGCGGCCGCTCTTCGTCACCGATCCGGGGCTGGCGAAGCTGCCGGTCGTCGCCTCGACCCTGAAGATCCTCGACGAGGCCAAGGTGCCCTATGGCGTATTTTCCGAGGTGAAGCCGAATCCGGTGGATTCCAACCTCACCGCCGGCATCGCCGTGTTCAAGAAGGGCAAGCATGACGGCGTCATCGCATTCGGCGGCGGCTCGGCGCTCGACCTTGGCAAGCTGATCGCCTTCCAGGCCGGGCAGACGCGTCCGGTCTGGGATTTCGAGGACGTCGGCGACTGGTGGACGCGCGCCAATTCCGATGCGATCGCGCCGATCATCGCCGTGCCGACGACCGCCGGCACCGGTTCGGAGGTCGGCCGCGCCGGCGTCATCACCAATGAGGCGACCCACACCAAGAAGGTCATCTTCCATCCGAAACTCTTGCCGGCCATCGTCATTGCGGACCCTGAACTGTCGGTCGGCATGCCGGGGTTCATCACCGCGGGAACCGGCATGGACGCGCTCGCCCACTGCCTCGAAGCCTATTGCGCGCCGGGCTATCATCCGATGGCCGACGGCATCGCGGTGGAAGGCGTGCGGCTGGTCTTCGAGAACCTGCCGAAGGCCTATGCCAACGGCAAGGACCTCGTCGCCCGGGCCCATATGATGAGTGCCGCAGCCATGGGTGCCGCCGCCTTCCAGAAGGGGCTGGGCGCCATCCATTCGCTGTCACACCCGATCGGCGCGCTCTACGACACCCATCACGGCATGACCAATGCCGTGTTCATGCCCTATGTGCTGGCTTTCAACCGCGACGCCATCGAGGTGCGTATCGCCAGGCTCGCCGCCTATTGCGGCATCAAGGGCGGCTTCGACGGATTCGCCAAGTCCATCATCAAGCTGCGCAAGGAACTGAAGGTGCCGCATGCGCTGCCGGGCCTGATCAAGGGGCTCGACATGGACAAGAAGCGCAAGGGGCTGATCGCCGACATGGCGGTGGTCGATCCGACCGCCGGCGGCAATCCGGTCAAGCTGACCAGGAAGGCGGCGCTCACGCTGCTGGAAAATGCCATCGCTGGTACGGTGTAGGGCGGATTTCGTACCGGACGTGATTTGGAAAACGAGGGGAAAGGAAAGGGGAAGGGGCTAAAGGCAGGGCAGAACTAGTTAGCCGGAAAAAGAATCGCGGAGCGATTGCTACATCAGGTTAAAAAGAGTTTACTTTTTGGTCTGCGGCGCATCGCTTTCACACAGCTTTCATCTGGCTGTCACACGAAAACGATACCGCATCGCAGGCGTCCAATGGCGTCAGTTCAACGGAGAGAACAAATGTTCAATTTCACGGGGAGACTGCTTTCCCTTTCGGCCGCGGCGCTGCTTGCGTCGACGGTGATTTCGTCCGCCGATGCGATGGACGATCTCGTCAAGGCCGCGAAAGCAGAGGGTCAGCTTACCACGATCGCGCTGCCGCATGACTGGTGCGGCTACGGCGCTGTCATCGACGGCTTCAAGGCGAAGTATCCGGAAATCACCATCAACGAGCTCAATCCCGATGCCGGATCCGGCGACGAGATCGAGGCGATCAAGGCCAACAAGGACAACAAGGGCCCGCAGGCGCCCGACGTCATCGATGTCGGCCTGTCTTTCGGTCCGACCGCCAAGGCCGACGGCTTGATCCAGGCCTACAAAGTGTCGACCTGGGACTCGATCCCCGACAGCGCCAAGGATGCCGACGGCTTCTGGTACGGCGACTATTACGGCGTGTTGTCGTTCATGGTGAACAAGGACCTAGTCAAGGAATCACCGACCGACTGGGCTGACCTTTTGAAGCCAGAATTCGCCAACGCGGTCGCCCTTGCCGGCGATCCGCGTGTTTCGAATCAGGCCATCCAGGCCGTCTACGCTGCCGGCCTTTCCGGTGGCGCTGCAGCCGGTGAAGCTGCCGGCACTGCTGGCCTTGACTTCTTCAAGAAGCTCAATGCCGCCGGCAATTTCGTTCCGGTCGTCGGCAAGCCGGCAACTCTCGCCCAGGGCCAGACCCCGATCCTGATCAACTGGGACTACAACGCGCTCGCCGGCCGCGACACGCTGAAGGGCAACCCGCCCGTCGACGTCATTGTGCCGAAGACCGGCGTCGTCGCCGGCGTCTACGTGCAGGCGATCAGCGCCTATGCGCCGCATCCGAACGCCGCCAAGCTCTGGATGGAATACCTTTATTCCGACGAAGGCCAGATCGGCTGGCTGAAGGGCTACTGCCACCCGATCCGCTTCAACGATCTCGCCAAGAACGGCAAGATCCCGGCGGACGTGCTGGCCAAGCTGCCGCCGGCGGAATCCTATGCCTCGGCCGCGTTCCCGTCGCTCGACGAGCAGGCCAAGGCCAAGGAAGCCATCAGCAAGAACTGGGACGCCACTGTCGGCGCCAACGTCAAGTAAGACTTGAAATCCACCGGGCGGCCGCAAGGCCGCCCGGGCCTCTCTAGAAGACGGTAGCCGGCGCATGACCGATCTCTCGCTTTCCGATCAGGCAATTGCCGGGAAGACCGCGCCCCCAGGCGAGGCGCGCGCCTTGCGGTTGCCGACGCAATGGCTCGGCGTGGCGCCGTTCTTCATCTTTGCCCTGATGTTCTTGATCCTGCCCACGCTCTATCTCGTGGTGGGGGCCTTCCGGAACGGTGAAGGCGGGTTCACGCTCGACAATATTCTGCAGCTGGTCAGCGATCCGTCGATCAGCAATTCCTACTGGTCTTCGATCAAGATCAGTTTCTGGTCGGCCATTATCGGGGCGTTTGCCGGGCTCGCCATCGCCATCGCGATCGTGCGCGGCGGATTGCCAAGCTGGACGCGCTCCGCGACTCTGACCTTTTCGGGCGTCGCCTCGAATTTTGCCGGCTTGCCGCTCGCCTTCGCGTTCCTGGCTACGCTCGGTCGTGTTGGTATCGTCACGACGCTTCTGCGTGACGTGCTCAACATCAACATTTACGCGATGGGCTTCAATTTTCTCACCACAACAGGCCTGATCGCGGTCTATCTGTTCTTCCAGATTCCCCTGATGGTAGTGATCATCGTGCCCGCCATCGACGGCTTGAAGAAGGAGTGGGGAGAGGCCGCCGCCACGCTCGGTGCCACCCAGGCGCAGTACTGGCGCATGGTTGTCATCCCTGTGATATGGCCGAGTTTTCTCGGCACCGTCATCCTGCTGTTCGCCAACGCGTTTGGCGCCATCGCCACTGCGTATGCGTTTGCCGGTCCGACGCTTAATATCGTTCCCATCAAGCTCTATTCGCAGATGAATGGCGACGTGCTGCACAATCCGCAACTCGCTTATGCCATAGCCTTCGGCATGATCGTCATCACCGGGCTGGCGAATGTCTTCTACATCTGGTTTCGGACTCGCTCCGAAAGGTGGCTCAAATGAAGTCGGGTAAGTTCTGGGCCTGGGTTGTCTTTGTTGTCGGGGCTGCTTATTTCTTCATTCCGCTGATGGCGACGGTCGAATTCTCGCTGCGCATGCGGCGCGGCGTCCACTCCTTCGACGCCTATCAAGTCGTGCTGGGCGACCCGCGCTTCCAGTCGACCTTCCTGTTTTCAGTCATCGCGGCCGTCTGGACCATTATTCTGGGGGTGCTGATCGTGGTGCCGGCGGCGTACTGGATCCGGCTGCGTCTGCCGCAGCTCAGGCCAATCGTCGAATTCATCACGCTTTTGCCGCTGGTCATTCCGGCGATCGTCATCGTTTTCGGCTACATCAGGATGTACGGTTCGAATTCACCGCTGCCTTTCCTGGGAAGCAATTGGGGTGCGAACGCGTTGCTTGTCATTGGCTATACGACGCTGTCTCTGCCTTACATGTATCGGGCCGTTGACACTGGTCTGCGCACTATCGATGTGCGCACGCTGACCGAAGCCGCGCAAATTCTGGGCGCCGGTTGGGGCACGATCATCACTCGCGTGATCCTGCCCAATGTGCTGATCGCGGTGCTGTCCGGCGCCTTCCTGACCTTCGCCATCGTCATTGGCGAATTCACAATGGCCAGCCTGCTCAGCCGTCCGGCTTTCGGCCCGTATCTCCAGAACATCGGCGCCAACCGCGCCTATGAACCAGCGGCTCTTGCGGTGATAGCCTTCGCCATCACCTGGGGCTGCATGTCGCTTATCCAGATCCTGTCGCGCTTCGCGCCGCGATCGTCGAACCGTCCGAACTGAAAGTCAAAGCCATGGCCGAACCGTTCCTTTCCATCCAGCATGTGCGAAAATCCTTCGGCGCCACCACGGTGGTGCAGGATTTCAATCTCGATGTGGAACCCGGAGAATTCGTCTCTTTCCTCGGACCGTCGGGCTGCGGCAAGACGACGGTGCTGCGTATGGTCGCCGGCTTCGAGGAGCCATCAGCCGGCAAGATCGTCGTGGCCGGCAAGGACATCACAAGGCTGAAGCCCAACCAGCGCAATGTCGGCATGGTGTTCCAGGCCTATGCGCTATTTCCGAACCTGACCGTGGCGCAGAACATCGCCTTTGGGCTGAAGGTCGCCGGCATGCCCAAGGCCGATGCCGACAGGCGTGTCGCCGAGATGCTCGACATCATCAGGCTGCCGCAGATGGGCGACCGCTATCCCTACCAGCTCTCCGGCGGGCAGCAGCAGCGCATCGCGCTGGCGCGCGCGATTGCGCCGAAGCCGAAATTGCTTTTGCTCGACGAGCCGCTGTCGGCACTCGACGCCAAGGTGCGCGTCTCGCTGCGCGAGGAAATCCGTTCGATCCAGAAGAAGCTCGGCATCACCACCATCTTCGTCACGCACGACCAGGAAGAGGCTTTGTCGATCTCGGATCGCATTGCTGTCATGTATGGCGGCAAGGCCGAGCAGGTCGGCACGCCATTCGAGATCTACAACCGGCCGGCGACGAAATTCGTCGCCAATTTCGTCGGCACACTCAACGTGCTTGAAGGCACCGTGACCGACGCCGCGTCCGGCAAGGTACAAGTCAACACGCAGGAAGTCTCGCTCAAGGGCAAGCTCAACGGTTCGAAATCCGGCGACACGCTCTCGCTGGCGCTGCGGCCTGAGGCGATTTCGCTCGGCCGCCAGCCCGGCCGCGATTCCAGCCTTTCGGGCGAAATCTCCGAAGTGCATTTCCTCGGCTCGGTGATCAGGGTGCGCGTCGGCATCGGCGGCAGCACGGTATCGCTCGACACGTTCAACAGCCCGGCCACCCCGCCGCCAGCCGTCGGCGAAAAGGCCGAGATTTCGTTCTCGTCAGGCGACATGCTGGTGCTGCACTAGCTTCTGAGTTTTCAACAGTTTGTTCATCCGATCCGGACGGCGAGATCGAGGCCATCGAGGCTTTGCATCAGGGCGGTTCAAAGAGCGTTTATGGCAGGGTAGCAAACTGGAGGCGACGATCTGCCATGGACAGGCAAACCCGGGCGAGAGGTGCAGAAGGCGCAAGGAGCATCGGCTTGACCAGGTACCGTGACAATCGTCGATCGGGCGGTTATAGAGCGCGCTCGATGGTATGGGATTTCAGGCATAGCATATGTCGTCACGGACAGAGCGCCGCTGCGGTCGGCAATCGTTGTTCATGAGCAGAAGATGCAAGCAGATCAACCGGGGCAACCGGCAGGAGCAAGATATCATCGTCGACATGCCCAGTATTGAGGTCACGGCTATTCGTTGCGCGAGGTGCTTTGGCTGATGGCCGGTAACAAATTGCTCGATTGGGAAGGTGCCGTAAACTGGTTGCTCGATCAGCCCGACCAGGCGGAACTCGCTCGCGCGGCTTACTTCGATCAGCCGACATCCGTGCCGGCCCGCCGATATCATGGAAGCGCCGAGTTTGCCGAACTGCGCCGCTACTTGCCGAAACAGCCTGGGCGGGCCCTTGATCTCGGCGCGGGTAATGGAATCCTGTCTTTTGCGCTGGCAGTCGATGGATGGCAGGTCACTGCGGTTGAGCCGGATCCCAGCGCCTTGATCGGAGCTGGCGCGATTCGGGCGCTTGCCAAAGACACCGGCACTGCCATCGACGTCGTCGAGGCGTTCGGCGAAGCCATTCCGCTTGAAGCCGCAAATTATGATTTGGTGATCGCGCGTCAGGTCTTGCACCATGCCAACGATCTTGGGCAGTTCTGCCGCGAGATGGCGCGTCTGGCGCGACCCGGCGGACTTGTCATAACGCTTCGTGACCACGTGATTTCCAGCCCGAAGCAATTGCCGGCCTTTCTCGCAAAGCATCCCTTGCATCATCTCTATGGCGGAGAGAACGCGTTTGAAGCGGGACAGTACAGGGATGCCCTGACGGGCGCGGGCCTGCGGATAAGCAAAGAACTCGGATCGTTTGCGTCCGTCATCAACTACGATCCGATGCGTCCGGATCAGGTTCGGGCTGCAATCGCCGATCGCGTTGGCGGCAAACTCTCTTTCCTGGCGCCCCCGTTGCGCGCGGGCCTGTCATTGCTGCCCTTGCAGGCGATCGGCGCTGTTGCAACTCTGTTAGACAAACGCCCCGGTCGCCTGGTGTCATTCATTTGTGAAAAGGAAGTTCGTGATGCCGGCTAAAGGAGTTGACGACGCGCGGCCGATAGCTGTCACCGATGCCGCCGCCGATGTCTATTCGGACAGTCAGTATCTTGCCAACAATCCCGACTGGCATCTGGCCGATACGGCCTGGAAGGCGCGTGAGATCGCCAATATCCTGGAACGCAACAAGGTTGTCTGGCGCGACGCGGTCGAAGTCGGCTGCGGCAGTGGCGGCATCGTCGGCAAATTGGCCGCGAGATATCCGGGGCGACCTATTCACGGATACGATATTTCTGACGACGCCGCCAAACTCTGGCCGATGCAAGAGGCTTCCGGCGCGATCTTCCACCACGAGGATTTTCTGGCGACCAAGTCGGTGCATGACCTTGTCATGTTGATCGACGTGTTCGAGCATGTCGAAGACTATATGGGCTTTTTGCGGGCACTGCGCCCGCATGGCCGCTACCATGTTTTTCATATCCCTTTGGACCTTCACGTCCAGGGACTGGTTCGGCGAGCATACATGCATGCACGTCAGAAGGTCGGGCACCTCCACTATTTCACGCGTGAGTCTGCGCTCGCGACGCTTGAGGACACAGGCTACACGGTGGTCGACTGGCATTTTACGGATGTGGCGGGCGAGGCCAATGTCTCCACGCGGGCTCTGCGCACCAAATTGCTCAACCCGGTGCGTAAACTGATAGGCAGCGTTGCCCCCGGTGCCGGAGCGCTTTTGCTGGGCGGGTTTTCCCTCATGGTGCTTTGTCGACCGCGCGACGATGCACCCGCCCCGACATCCAGGCCCACTTGAACACAGACAGCCGGAGAGAAAATCCTGATGACGAACCCTCAACGCGTCCTCGTTACGGGCGGAGCCGGATTCATAGGCTGGCGGTGCTCGCGAAATCTCGCCGGCGCCGGCGCTCGGGTGTTGATCGCCGATAATCTTTCGGTCGGCATGCCGATGCCAAGTATCGAGGCATGCGAGACGCGGGAGATCGACATCCGCGACAAGGACGGGATGATGGAACTGGTTGGTGATTTCAAGCCCGACACCATTGTCCATCTGGCGGCCATTCATCACATCCCGACATGCGAGCGACAGCGCGCCTATGCGCTGGACGTCAACGTCGTCGGCACCGAAAATATTCTGGATGCCGCGGAAAAGGCTGGTGTCGGAACGGTCGTGCTGGCGTCCAGCGGCGCGGTGTATGATTGGGTCGATGCCCCGCTGGACGAGAATGCAACCAAGACCTGGCCCTGCGACAACTACGCACTGTCCAAGCTGACCAATGAAAGCCAGCTTCGCTTCTGGGCTGAGAGGACCGGTGGGAGAGGGCGCGTCGCCCGCATATTCAACACCATCGGCCATGACGACCCCAATGCGCATTTGATTCCGGATATCCTGAACCAGCTCTACAACGCCAAGGGCCAGGCCAGGATCGCATTGGGCAATCTGAAGCCGCGTCGCGACTATATCCACGCGGAAGATACCGCTTCCGGGGTGGCGGCCTTGGCCGACGACATTGGCGAGGCGAATTTCGACGTCATGAATGTCGGTTCAGGCAAGGATGCATCGGTGGAGGAGCTTGTTCGCCTGATCGGAGCGGCGATGAAGGTCGATATCGAGATCGTCGAGGACAAGGAGCGCGTGCGCAGGGTCGACCGCGCAACGCAGCTGGCCAAGGTGGACAAGATCGGAAATCGACTTGGCTGGTCCGCGAAGATCGGCCTGCCTGCCGCGGTGACCGATATCGTTGCGCGGTTTCCTTTCAAAAAGGCAGGCTGAGGCATCGAGAGCTGAAGATGATTACCGCAGGCTTCACGCTCATCGGCCGAGGCAACTGGTCGGGTGGGGAAACTTATCTGCGCAATATGCTCGGGGTGATCTCGCATGAACTGGCGGGCAAGGTTAAGGCCAAGCTGTTCCTGACGCCGGCGCAGTCGGAAAAAATCGGCTCTTCCATGAATGCCTTTCTGGCCTCGCCGCCGATCGTCGATGCAAGGGTGGGCGGATTTGGGCGCGGACGCAGCGTCGTGCGGGCGCTGGCAACAGGCAGCGACGCCGAGGCGGCGACAATCATGCAGGCCGAAGGCGTCGACGTGGTGTTCGAGCCGGCGCAGTTTTATGGCAATCGGTTTCCGATTCCTGTTGTCTCGTGGATTCCTGATTTCCAGCACCGACACCTGCCACACCTATTCTCGCGCTCCATGTGGTGGCGCCGCGACTTGGGATTCCGTCTGCAGACATCGGGCAGGCGCATCATCCTTTTGTCGAGCGATGACGCCAGGCGAGACTGCGAGACGTATTATCCTGCAGCACGCGGCAAGACGGCCGTGGTCCGGTTTGCGATCGATCTCGATCCGGCCCCGCATGTTGCACGGCAAGCCGATGTGATCGCGCGCTACGAGCTTCCCGAGCGCTATTTCTACCTGCCGAACCAATTCTGGTCGCATAAGAATCATGCAGTCGTGATCGAGGCGTTGGCGCACATCGCGGCGAATGGCGGCCTTGAGAAGGTCGCGCCGGTGATCCTGACAGGACGAACCGACAATCCGCACAATCCTCAACATTTCGAACAACTGATGGCAAGCGCCAGGGAGGCCGGCGTGTCGAGTCATTTCCGTCACCTGGGCCTTGTGCCTTACGAGGATGTGTTCGGCCTCAACGCCGCTTCCGATGCTCTCATCAATCCTTCGCTGTTCGAGGGCTGGTCAACCACGGTCGAGGAGGCCAAGGCGCTCGGCACAAGGATGCTTCTGTCGGATATCAGCCTTCATCGGGAACAGGCGCCTGGCGCGACATTCTTTCCGACCGGCGATGCCGCGGCGTTGGCGTCCGCCATGCTCGCCGTTTCTCGGGGGCCGGCGCTTGTGCGTGAAACGGCCGAAAAGCTTCGCGCCGATCATGCCGCGCGCCGCCAGACCTATGCGGATGCGCTTCTTGACGCATTCCAGCGCGCCGCTGCGTTTCGCTGATTGGCCTCAGTCATGATCCAACCTTCCAGGCACCTGCAGACAGTCGCTTTTCACGGCTATAGTTGGGTATGGTCCTTTTCGAGCTCACCCTTGTTCTCCTGCTCATCGCCGTCGCGCTGACGGGACTGTCGCGGCGTCTGGAGATCCCCTATCCCTCCCTGCTGGCCTTGGCTGGGGTCGGGATTGCCTTCGTGCCTGGTGCGCCGACGATCGAGATCGACCCGGAACTGGCGCTTGCCCTGTTCATCGCGCCGGTGCTTCTGGATGCTGCGTATGACACCTCGTTGCGCGACCTGAAGCGCTACCGGCTGTCGCTGGCGCTGCTGGCGCTTGGCGCCGTTGTCTTCACCACTGGGGTCGTTGCAGTCGTTGGCTGGAAGATGGCCGGTCTACCGATCGCGGCTGCTATCGCCCTTGGCGCCATCGTGGCGCCGCCGGATGCGGTGGCGGCATCTGCCGTGCTCGGGCAATTCAAGGTGCCGCACCGCATCACCGCCATCCTGCAAGGCGAAAGCCTGCTCAACGATGCCACCGCGCTGTTGATCTACCGGATCGCGGTGACAGCAGCGCTCGGTCCGATTTTGTTGAGCAGCGCCGTACCAACGATCCTGCTGTCGACGATTGGCAGCCTTGCTGCCGGTTATGTGTTTGGCCGGCTCTCGCTGCTGACGCTCACTCGTATCGAGGATGCGGCCAGCAGCACGGTGGTGCAATTCGCCGGAACATTCGGGGTCTGGATCCTGGCCGAGAGGCTCGGCCTTTCCGCCATCATCACCATCGTCGTCTATGCCATGACGATCGCGCGCACAGCACCGCGCCTGATCTCGGCCAGAAGACGGGTCAGCACCTATTCGGTCTGGGAGTCGGCGGTGTTCGTGCTCAACGTGCTGGCCTTCGTGCTGATGGGCCTGCAGGCACGCTCGATCGTCGGCAGGCTCTCCGGCGAGGGGCACGCCGAGGCCTTTGTCTTCGCTGCAACGGTGCTGGTGGTGGTCGTCGTGGCGCGCCTCGCCTGGGTGACGAGTTACGTTGCGATCATAAGATGGTTTGCCCGCTTCGATGGCGAAGACAAAAGGCGGAATCTGCCGACGTTTGGCGGCGCCATGCTTGTCGGCTGGTGCGGCATGCGGGGACTGGTGACGCTGGTGGTGGCCATTGCCCTGCCGGCGGACTTCCCCGGTCGCGATCCGATCGTGCTTGCCGCCTTCGCGGTGGTTCTGGGCACGCTGGTGCTGCAAGGGATGACGCTGAAGCCGTTGCTGCGCTGGCTCAACTTCGATCCGGACACGACAGTCGATCGCGAAGTGGCGCAAGCGCGCGTTGTCATCATGGAGGCGGCCCTCAAAGTGTTGAGCGGCAAGACATCGAATGCGGCTGCCGCCGTGCGCGAGCAATATACGGCCCAACGCGCGATTGCCGAAAACCCTGAGAACGCGCAGGCGGCAACGGAGTACGACCGGCTGCGCCTCTATGCCATCAAAAGCCAGCGCGACGCCCTGGAGGAACTGCGCCGCAACGGGACGATCGGCGACGAGGCCTATCACCGGTTGGAGGAAGAGATCGACTGGTCGGAACTGGCGGCTTCGCCGGCGGGGCGATTCCAGCCGCTGACGACTTAGGCGCAGACAATCCGCCTCTTGGCCCAGCCCGCCATTTGCCCGGTACATTGCGTCGTTATCGCCTAACCGCTACAGCCATCACGAAATTGAGCCGGGTAAGCAATGAAGCTGGTCAGCTACAACATCCAGTACGGGTTCGGCGGCGATGGGCGCTATGACCTCGCGCGCTGCGCCAAGGTGGTTGCCGGCGCCGACATCATCGCGCTGCAGGAGGTGGAACGGCATTGGTTGCGCACAAATGAAGACGACCAGCCGGCGCATCTTTGCCAAATGCTGCCCGGCTACCACTGGGTCTATGGTCCGGCCTTCGACATGGATGCCAGCGAACAGCGTGATGGCCGCGTCGTCAACCGGCGGCGGCAATTCGGCACCATGATTCTGTCGAAGCTGCCGATCGCCTGGTCGCGCCTGCACACGTTGCCCATGCAACGCACAGTGCGTCCGCTCAACACCCGCAACGCCGCGCTCGAATGCATGATCCGCACGCCGGCCGGCCCGGTACGTTTCTTCTCGCTGCATCTGGCGCATATCGCGGTCGAGGAGCGGCTGGAGCAGATCGACTATCTGCTTGCCGAGCATCGCCGGTCGTCGCTTGAAGGTGGACCATGGAGCGGTGTCGACGACGAGCCTGCGCGCAACTGGAGCAATGGCGAGCCGGCGCCGGAAAACCCACTGGCGGCGATCTGGATGGGCGACTTCAACATGGAGCCGCACAGCGCCGAATACCGACGCATCGCCGGCGGTACGCCATACCACCGGGGCGCGGCCTATCTCGACGGCTTCGTTGATGCCGCCGCCGTCGCTCAGGAGCCGACGGTGGACTTCCATACCCATGAGAAGGTCATCGAAGGCAAGTTGGCAAAGCGCCGACTCGACCATTGCTTCGTCGGCGGCATGTTTGCCGGACGCGTGCGCTCGGTCAGTGCCGATATCGGCGAAATCGCCTCGGACCATTTTCCGCTGCGGATCGACATCGACCTGGAAACGCCGCTCGCATTGCCCGGCGGCGGATGAGCCTGGAATGACGCTTTTCGTCTTCTTCGCGGTGCTTGCCGCGGCCGCCATGCACGCGACCTGGAACGCGCTGGTCAAGGTCCATCTCGACCGCTTCCTGTCGATCACGCTGATGACGCTCGGCATGGGCGCGGCGGCGCTGGTGGCGTTGCCCTTTGTCGAAGTACCGAAAGCGGAAGTGTGGCCCTATATCATCGCCTCGGTGATTTTCCACATGGGCTACAGGACGTTCCTGATCGGCGCCTACAAGGCCGGCGATTTCGCCCAGACCTATCCGCTGGCGCGCGGGACAGCGCCGTTGCTGACGGCTCTCGGCGGCATTGTGGTCGTTGCCGAGCTTCCGGCGCCGCTGGCCATTCTCGGCATCGTTCTTCTGTCGGCCGGTACGCTGGTGCTGTCGTTTCGCGGCGGCGCGCATCTGGAGCGGCTGAACCTGCGCGCCGTCGGCTTTGCGCTGGGCACATCGATCTTCATCGCCAGCTATACGCTGTCGGACGGGAGCGGCGCGCGGCTGGCAGCGACGGCCTCAAGCTATGCGGCATGGCTGTTCGTCTGCGATGCGCTCTGGGCGCTGGTGCTGTGCGTCGTCTTCCGCGGACGCCAAGCGCTGCCGGTGCTGGCGCGCGACTGGAAGGCGGGCGCGTATACCGGCGTGCTCAGCGGTGCCGCCTACTGGATCGTGATGTGGGCGATGACCAAGGCGCCGATCGCCTCGGTGGCCTCGTTGCGCGAGACATCGATCCTGTTCGCCATGATGATCTCGGTCTTCGCCCTGGGCGAGAAGATGACGGCATGGCGTGGTGCCGCCGTGCTCAGCATCGTCGCCGGCGTTGTTGCGCTCAGGCTTGGCTGAGCATGATCCCGAAAAATTGCAGACTTTTCGGAAGAAGATCATGCGTAAAAAGCCGCCAATACTTCAGCCGAGCACCGTCATCACCTGGCCACGCCTTTCCGGACTGAAACGGATGACGACGATGATGCAGACGGCGACCACGCCGGCAAAAAGGGCCAACGCGTATCCGTAGCTGCTGCCGGGACTCTCGGCGATGCCCGCCTGATACGGACCGCCATAGGACGCCGCAAGGTTGCCGGCCTGGTAGATGAAGCCGGGCAAGGTCGCACGCACGGCGCCTGGCGAAAGCTCGTTGAGATGGACCGGGATGACGCCCCAGGCGCCCTGGACCGCGACCTGCATGACGAAGGCGCCGATGGCCAGCATGAAGGGGGTGGTGCTGTAAGCCCACAATGGAATCGACGGCAAGGCGATCAGGCAAGCGATGGTGATCGCATTGACGCGGCCGATCTTCTCGGAAATCGCGCCGAACGCCAGGCCGCCGACGATGGCGCCGATGTTGGCGACGATGGTGATCCAGCTCACCGTATCGGGATCGAATCCGTGCTGCTTCTTCAGGAAGGTTGGATAGAGATCCTGCGTGCCATGGCTGAAGAAATTGAAGAACATCATCAGCACGACCGCGTAGAGGGCGACGCCCCAGTGCTTCTGCAGCGTTTCGAGGAGCCCCGGTCTGGCCGCCTTCTGGGCATCGACGAATGCCGGCGATTCCGGCACATGCGAGCGGATGAACAGGACGATCAGCGCCGGCACGAAGCTGAGCAGGAACATGGCGCGCCAGCCGATGGTGTAGCCAGCGATCGTGTGCTGGTAGAGCAGCCCGTAGGCCACTGCCGCCAGCAGGTAGCCGGCCGGATAGCCGCATTGCAGGATCCCCGAAACCATGCCGCGTGCGCTGGGCGGGATGGACTCCATGGCCAGCGAGCTGCCAAGCCCCCATTCACCGCCCATGGCGATGCCGAACAGGGCGCGCAGCGCCAGGAAGATGCCGAGACTGGGTGAGAAGGCGGCGAGCGCGCCGATCACCGAATAGCTGACGATGTTGAGCATGAGAATGGGCTTGCGCCCGTATTTGTCGGCAAGCATGCCGAAGAAGAATGCGCCGATGAAGCGCGTCGCCAGCGTCAGGAACAGCGCCTTGGAGACCGCCGGGACATCGGTGTGGAACTCGGATGCGATATCGGTGAGCAGGAATGTCAGAAGGAAGAAATCGAAGGCGTCGAGCGTCCAGCCCAGAAACGACGCCAGGACGGTTTTCTTCTGCTGCGAATTGAGGTTCAAGGCGTTGCTCCTTTGCCACCCGGAGGCACGATATGTCGCCCGGTTCGCAAAAGAGAACGGCCTATCGGCCGGTTTTCGATAAACCGGCAGTCACTTTTCCGTAAGATCGAGATCGAATACCATCAGCCCATCGGTGCCGCCTTCGAGCGCCGCGACCAGCCGGGCGCCGGCGCGCTGATGCGCCTCATGCACCAGATAGGCATCGCGCGCCGCGGCGTCCCGGAAGTCGATGGTGAAGCCGTGGCCGAAACCCCGTGCGAACGGTTCAGGGCTGACATTGGCGCTGAACTCGACCTCGGCCATGCCTGAGATCACCGACCGCAGTGCTTCGAGGTCGGCATGGATCGCCGCGCGCTCGGCGTCGGAAACGTCGTTGCGGAATCTGACGAAAACACAATGCCTGATCATTTTCTACTCCCCATGCTGCGCAGCGCATGACCCCGAAACCGGAATCGGTTTTCGCTGGGGATCATGCACCAAATCAAAGTGCTACAGCGTCCTTTGCGCGTCCATAGGAAGCGCGGCGCTGTAGTTGCCTGAGAAGACCCGCCGGCGGCAGCGGCTCGCGGCCGAGGATCAGGTCGGCGCCCTTTTCGCCGACTATGATTGTCGGCGCAAGGGACGCGCGGCAGACCCGCAAGCCCTCGATGCCGCGCAACCTAAGATCGGGCGTCACCACGGTCATATCGTCGTGGCCCATGCGGCAGGCGCCGACAGGATGATGGTCGGTCTTGGAACTGCGGCAGGCATAATCGAACAGCTCGCCGCCGCTCTGCAGGGCAGGGCCTGGCAGGGTTGCTGGCCAACCGGACCTGGCGATCGCAAGAGCCTGTTCGCCGTGGCAGGCGTCTGATTGTGCCTGGTTTGGCGATTTGCCTTGTCTGGGCAAATCCGTATGCGCTATGCGTCCGACGCAAGGCCCATCCGGCGCGCCGACGCCGAGGGCCCCGCTGCCGTTCTGCATAGGGATACGCCAATGAATTTCGAACTTCTGGGCAAGCGTGTTTTCGTGGCCGGGCATCGCGGCATGGTCGGCTCCGCCGTTCTGCGCAGGCTGGCTGATGAGGATTGCGAAGTCCTGACGGCATCCCGCGATGAACTCGATCTTCAGGACCAGGCTGGCGTGCGGCGCTGGATGGCCGACCGCAGACCGGACGCGGTGGTGATGGCGGCGGCCAAGGTCGGCGGCATCCTGGCGAACGACAGGCTTCCGGTCGATTTCCTGCAGGACAATCTCGTCATGCAGACCAATGTCATCGAGAGCGCGTTCCGCAACGAGGTGCAGAAATTGCTGTTTCTCGGTTCGTCCTGCATCTATCCGAAATTCGCCGCCCAACCGATCTCCGAGGACGCCTTGCTGACCGGTCCGCTCGAACCCACCAACGAATGGTATGCAATCGCCAAGATCGCGGGGCTGAAGCTGTGCCAGGCCTACCGGCGCCAGTACGGCGTCGATTACATCTCGGCGATGCCGACCAATCTCTATGGCCCCGGCGACAATTTCGACCTCTCCACCAGCCATGTCGTGCCGGCGCTGATGCGCAAGGCGCACAAGGCCAGGCGCGACGGTGACAAGACCCTGGAGGTGTGGGGATCGGGCACGCCGATGCGCGAATTCCTGCATGTCGACGATGCCGCCGACGCCATGGTCTGGCTCCTGAAGAATTACAGCGGCGACAGCCATGTCAATGTCGGCTCGGGCGAAGACATCACCATTGCCGAGCTGGCCCGCACCATGCTCTCCGTCGTCGGCGCCAATGCCGTACTCACATTCGATTCGACGAAGCCGGACGGCACGCCGCGCAAGCTGATGGATGTGTCGCGCCTGTTCGCCACCGGCTGGCGCCCGCAATATTCGCTTCGCAGCGGCTTGGAACAGACTTATGCGTGGTTTCTTCAGCATATTGAAACAGGCGATCTCCGCCTCGGCGCGGCCTGATCCGCAATCAAAGCTGATTATCGCCACCAGGGATGACGGCCTGGGCGGCCGGCTTCTGGCCATGACCAATGCAAAGTCGCTCGCCGATACGCTCGGATATCGTTTCGGCTTCACCTGGAAGGCCGTCGGAGACAAGGGATTTCATGCCGTCGACGGGGTCGAGAAGATATTTTCAGCCGAGTTCATCGAGAAATATTGGCTGGGTAGGAAAATCAAGAGATCCGATTTTGCCAGTCTCGAAAAGACCGCCTTCACACGGTCCAGGCTGGATGCTGCTGCGTTAAAACGGAATTTCCGCGGCTGGATCTGCAATGAATTTCGCATTCTGGAAGCATTTCAGGACGAGGGCGCTGAAACGATCCGACGGTCCGAGACCTTGCGGGGTTTTGACTTCTCAAGGAATGTGAAACAGGCGCTCGACGCCGCCGACAGATGCCGCTTTCCCGGTCCAATGGCCGCATTGCATCTTCGCAGCGGCGATATCGTCCGCGGCAAGTACCGCTCAAGCCTGGGTTTTGCGAACAAGGTGGTCCCTTCCACCTTGGCCAGGTCGATCGTGTCGGAACTTTCATCGAAGGGCCTCTCGACCCTGCTGATCGGCGAGGATCGCGCCACGCTCGAATATCTGAGATCCGAAACCGGAGCCTTGCTGACCGATGATTTCGGGGCGAGGGAATTCAACGACCAGACACTCAAGGCATTTTTTGAGATGCGGCTCATGGCGCGATGCCAGGGAATCTATGCCGGGAGCAGTGTCTTTGCGACGGTGGCGTCGGTGATGGGTGATATTCCCTCTACCGAGACAACGACATTGTTCGACAGTTCCCGAGCCGCGGAAATCATCCTCGGCGAATTGGAGGCTCATCAGTCGGACTACCATCCGCTGGAGGCTGCCTTCGGCTATCAAGCCGCTTTCCTCAGTCTGGAGGACCGGATCAGTTCCGCGCGGGCGAGAGAAATTCTGGAGAAAGCCTACGGGCTTGATCCGGAAAACGATGTCTACGCCCTGAAGATTGCCGCGTCCTATTTTCGTGAAAATGACTGTCGTTCAGGCGAAGCAATTCTGAAGTCGCTGATGACCAGGGAATTTCTCGTCTCTACTGAAATGCCTTTGAGGGCCATGAAGGTTCTAACCACCCGTGTGTGTAGCGGCCATGTCATGTCAAAGGATTTTGAACCTTTCCTTGCGGCCGCACGGGCGGGCTATCCCTATGCCGCGGCGTGTTCGGCGCACATTCTGCATCGTGCATTTGGGGAGTTGAAACCCGCGCTGCAGATGATCGCACAATCGCTGAACACGGAACCGACAAATACATTGTTCAAGAAAATCAGAAGATCCATACGGCCAATCACCCCGCCCAAGTCCGGCCTGTTGCCGAAAGCACGGTTGCAACTCTGGAAGGCCGGGATCAGGATTTAGGCCCCTTGGGTGTCCCAGTTCGCCGGGGAGGTTTGCGCTTCAGGGGACGGCTCTTGCTGGATGGACTCCACCATTCTCCCGGGATTATCTGCCAGACATGCCGATCAGCCCGCCTGAAAGCTGGGAACGACCTCGCAAGACGCTCATCATAGCGAGCACGCCGCGAAGCGGCAGCAGTCTTCTTTGCAGCAAGATTTCCAGCACCGGCGTGCTGGGCAATCCAAGCGAGTATTTCCATCATTGGGATACTCCCGAAGTGACGACGGTGGCTCGCTGTCTGCTGGCGGCCAGCGAGGGCAAAAGCGAAAATGGCGTCGTCGCCTTCAAGCTGTTTCCCGAACATTTCGACAGGCTGCAAAAGGATATCCGTCTCACGGAATGGTTTCCCGATCCGGTTTGGGTCCATCTTCAAAGGCGCGATCTGCTCGGCCAGGCCATTTCGCTGGCCAAGGCCATGCAGGACAGGGCGTGGACCAGTGGCGAGAATGCGGTAAAAGACGCCGAGTATACGGTGGAGGGGATAGAGGCCGCGCTTGCCAAGATCATCGCCGGCAACGGGCGCTGGTCAGCCTATTTCGCCAGAAGCGGCATCGAACCGCTGCATATCTTCTACGAAGACATCCACGATGATTTCGACAGCGTCTGCCAGCGCGCGGGCGGACTTCTGGGTCTTGAAGCTCCCGTGCCTGCGACGGCACAGGTGGACATGCAGCGACAGCGCAACGCGCAAAGTGACGACTGGCGGCGGCGGTTTCTCGCCGAGGCCGGCGACCGGAACAACTTTCCAGCAGCGGTCAATCCAATGGGAAACCGCAAACGCAAGAAATCCGGATGGACGTTCTGGAGGAGATAGACCCGGCGGCATCTTGCAAGCTGGAGGCAACCACAACTAGCGCCGCAATCGCGGGCGCATCGACATTGAAGATCAGGACGCAAACTGGCCGCGCCTCTGATGCAAGCCCGCTATATTCGCTTCCGGGGACATGTTCGAAGATAATGTAGCAGGAATAGAGCTCTAAGCTACTTCAGGGCATTCCATCCGTGCTATGCTGAAGGTACACACTTCCGGCTATGAAGAACCGCCCACTCACTTCGGACGAACTTGGCGAGCACGGTGATGCGCTCTTCCGCACGCTCTGCACACGTTCGGGACTTGTGGCAAACAAATCCGAGCGTGATCGGACTGGTTGGGATTATAGGGTTGAGCTACCGAATTCGCGACTGGAGGCGGGTGGTTATGCCGACAAAAGACCCGTACCCCTATGCTACAACTTCCAGATTAAGACCATGTGGGAGGACAAGAGGAGTTTTTCAGCTCCGCTTCTATCAATGGAGCGCCTTTCAAAATCCAAGGAGCCATCCTTCATATTTGTCGTGCGGGTGAGGGAAGACCTATCTGTAAAAGACACTTTTGTGCTTCATCTTGGAGGAGCTGTTCTTGAGCAGGTACTGAAGCGGCTTGCGCTTGAAAGTCACAAAAAGGAAGAGGTCTCCAATCGAAAAACCATAACCTTCACGCGGGGCGATGATTGGCGCCCGTTTGGCGATAGCGAACGTCTCGACGCGGTGGTAGAGAACGTATGTCGCGAGTACTCGGATAGCGGAGACTATTTGGTTGCCAAGGCGAAGGAGCTACGAGAAGCTGGGTACGGCCCAAACCCTGTTACCTTCAACTTCAAGCTTCAAGGCGACTCAGAAGACGAAATCATAGAGGGGTTGATGGGTTTAAACCCCCTCAAGATTATCGAGTTCTCAGGAACAGAAGAGCGGTTCGGGTTTAAGAGGCCATACGGGCTGGATTTCGCGGGCACAGGTACGCTTTCTGTCACTCCAGTTAATAGTCCTAGCTGCCGCATTTTCTACCGCCAAGAACGATATGGAACGCCACTTGTTAAAGATGGCACCGTAGTATCACCGCCATTCATGCCAAAGTCGAAGGACAAGCTGCGACTGATCGTAAAGTCATTTCCGGTTACGCTCGATATTCGGCTCTCCGGCACTTTCAAGATTACTATTGCAGATTTAAGGCAGGAGTTGCGGTCATGCGGTTGGTGGAAAGACGTTTTTCGTATTCTGATTCTTTTAGGGTCAAAAGACTTTAGTCTTGAACTATACACGCCAGATGGAGAAAAGGTTTTTGGCTCGAACCTGCCTACTAGCACGGTTTTCGGCGAGGAGGTGACCACTCGGCACGCCATGATTTTGGAGACAATAGGGCGTGTTGAGAACTTGCTTGAGCGAGTTGGGCTTTCCGGGACGGAATTTACGCTTCAGACTATTATGGCTTCTGATCCGGCTGTCCAAACGTGCTTCAGCTTGGTTGACGAGATAGGAACGAGCTTTGAGGCGAAACTGGAGGGAATGAAGCAACCCGTTGCACAATTTCTTGATCAACCCAAAGTCGGCATCTTTGTCGACACAGTCATGCTAGGGGATGTGGGCATTGCCTTTGCTGCGGTCTCCGAGGTGATCATCAAAGAGGACGATGCAGGCGTTTCCTTGGAAGGCGTAGTTGCACGTCGCGGATTTCTCGAAGCGAGCAACAGCATGCCAATAACTACATTCGCAGACATTGTAGCCAAAGAGGTGGGTGCCGTTTACCGCATTGTAGGCAATGGGCAAGGAAGTCTCATATTGCCCTAGTAAGGGCGCTGCTAACTCGCGATACACCTTACATATCGGCCTAGGAAGCGTTCACTTCGACAGTCGAAGGTTCGGCATACCAGCGGATTTTGGGAGCCGGTGTCGTTGCCCTCTTGAAAGCCGTGGCGGGTAGCCAGTGGAGCCAGCGGACTTTGTCCTTGGCGGCTCGAGGGCTAAAGCCCCGCCGCGTGGGACGCACTCGTGCACCTTGTCGACATGTATTGTGCCGCGAACTGACCCCGTGGATCGTCCCGGGCGTCGGGCACCAACTCGTAGCTTTGCAGGTTTGCCATATCCAGAAAATACTTCGACTTGCGTCTTGACGCAGCACGTAGCCACGCTGCCAGTTCCGATTGCGTGAAGCCACTCGGGAAATTCGTCAAGTCCGCTGAACTCTCCTTCGATCAAGCCGACCAACGCGTTGATGTAGATGGCACGACCAACGCCGGGAAATTCGTAAATCTCAATGCCCCGCCTGCCTTGAAGTCTATCTTGGATCAGCCTGTTCCCGATCTTCAGGACGAGCTTGTCGTCGGGGTATCGGTCATCCGCGAGGAACCAGTTCACAATCTCCCGTCTGCGGTCGTTGTCGTTGGAGCCGTGAAAGGCACCAAGGCCCACGTTGCAGATGGTGCAACAAGGGACCAGTTTGCACAGGCCGAACCGCTCCCGGATCGCCTTCTTAGTCACCAGTCCACCGTCCGCAAACCTGTGAAGCACATAGACCGGGGGGTTGATGGTCATGCTTCCCATCATTGGGCATCCCGCAATAAACGCATTGGTCTCCAGCCACGGCCTCATAGACCTGCTCGAACCGCAACTCAGCTTCGCGTCGATTGTACTTCTGTTTGACCCTGCTCATAGGACTTCCGACACGTGAACCGTCTGGAAAAGATGGGTCGGATTGTATCGAACGAGGTTGAATGAAATCGTAAAGTGCAAGGTCGCATTGAACGAATGCCGTCACGGCGATGCGCCTCACCTCCCAGTTAGCATCACCAAATGGGTAAGCTGGATGCATCTGTGCAGCTTGCTTCCATGATCGCGGACCAAGGGACAGGAGCCTTGAATGGAACAAGTCGGACCAGTTCCGCCACTCCCTCATCAAACAGGCAATTGACATGCGGGCGGCATCCAGTCGGAACGGATGAAGCAGCCTCAAAACCACTTGCGAAGTTTGGTCTTCGCTTGGTCCGACAAGGTGCGTCTAATGAATGTATCCACCGCTTCGGGATCGGGGTTTGCCCGGATTGCGGTCACAACTTCCGCCCACTGATTGAAGTCGTTTACGTCCTTTGCCGCATATACGCCTACGCCATGACGCGAGGCGACTTCTTCGATCCTCTCTGCCTCGGGAAACGAAGAAAAATCCTGTCCGGCTGTGTGATAGATTACGTAGGATCGTGTCGCCGCTTCACGAT
Source organism: Mesorhizobium sanjuanii (assembly GCF_002529485.1). Classification (NCBI taxonomy): domain Bacteria; kingdom Pseudomonadati; phylum Pseudomonadota; class Alphaproteobacteria; order Hyphomicrobiales; family Phyllobacteriaceae; genus Mesorhizobium; species Mesorhizobium sanjuanii. The sequence continues at coordinate 20,607 of NZ_NWQG01000046.1, read as the reverse complement.
GCGCAAGTGCTTCCATCACGCCTTTGATGGATATGTCGTTGGTTGGCTTGACCTCAAAACTAATGAGTTCAAAGACCCGTTCGGGTAGGAACTCATACTTTCGGTAAGCAACCAAGGCCAAATCGGGTCTGCTCCAGCTACCCCCTGTGTCTCGTCTGCCTTGAAGAGCAGTGATTTCACAGTGGCAATCGTCAAGCTGTCTCCTCCGCGCCCAATGTGTTTCGATTTGCTCTTTCACAGACGGATAGAGTTGAAGCTCGTTTGTGTATGCTTCGACAAGTGTCTTGGCGACTTCAGGTGAAGTTGCTGCTAAAGCCGAAGCGAGTGCCTCGGTATCTTCTTTAGTGGCGGGAGCCGCATCACGTTGCGCAAGCAGAACCTTGCCACCATAGCCACGCCCTTTTTCTATCAGCCCTTCTTCATACAGCTTCTGGTGAATTTTCCAGTATTTGTCGTCTGTCCACCCTAGCTCTCGGAGCAAGGCGGTGTTGCCTGCGCTCCCGCCCACTCTTTCCAGCGCGGCGAGAAAAACTTCCTTGTCACTACGTCTTGCCATTCTTCCCCCTCGTCCACCGAATAGGCCGACACAACCGGCTTCCAATCGGGCAACCTACATGCTTTGCCCTCGAATGCATCGCCTCGCGGGAAATCAATGGTCTGCCTGAAAAGCGATACGGTGTCGTTTGCATGCGCTCTTGCGCTTCGACCTAGAAATCGGGCTAGGGCATCGCCGCCGCAATCTCAGCGGTCACGTCACGAACGCCGGGGGCATTCCACACATCATCCCGCATTATGAATTTGTTGCTGTTTGTCCGCTTCACAAAGGTGGAATGCTCTACCACCAGGCCGACAGGCACCAAGGCCGCTTTCATCACTCGGAAGTCGTCATCAAACAGAACGGCGGCGAGCACATGAAAATGTCCACCTTCGATGTCGCGGATCGCGGAAAGCTGGCGCGACTTGTTCCGGCGATGAATGCGGCGAGCCTTGATTTGATACCGCGTGCCATCTGGCCCTGTCGCATCGTATCCCCGTTCGGAGTTCGGAGCCTGTCGCCAACCGAGAGCGCGACAAAAAAGATACTCGGCAAGATCGCCAGTCGGATTGTTGGCACTTCGCACCACACCCCTGTCGCGCAACTCCTCGCCTATCTGCGCGTGGAGCACGAGCAGTTCGGCCACGGATAGTGATTTCATGCGATCCGTTGCGAGACCGTTGTCCAACGGTAGCCAACCCTTCTTGAGACCATCCGCCCAAAGGGCTGTCGCGTATTCTTCGGGCCGGGTGTCATTGGCGTTTCGCGCGCGCAAAACGATACCGTCAATTTCGCCTTGCACATACGCGGCGCACACCTTGCTCTGGTCTCCGCCCAGTTCAACAGCGAGCTTACGCATGTAGTCGCGTTGTGTAACGACGTTGCCTATCATCGCCTCTACCTCGCAGCGCCAGGCGAGCATTCTCCTGCCAATTGATTAACAGTTCTCGTCCGAGAGTTTCGGTCACTCTTCTCACTGGCTGGCGGATTTCGGAAACTTTGCCGATGCCCTTGTCTAAGCCGTGGCGGGTAGCTAGGGGATGTTCGACTTTTTGTCCCCGGTCTGCTCGTGATCAGGCTACGGCCCCGAGTACGTCCTGCGACTGGCTAAGCGTTTCCCCTTCGAGCGGACCTCGCATTTCGACGTCCAGTCTTTTGCATTGTCATTTACGGATCACGGCGGGTAGTTTGCCGCAATGGGTGAATTTCAGATCGACACCGAAAAACTTGAAGCTCTGATCACTGAGGCCCGTGCCTCTGGCGGGTCTGAGCTGGCCAACTATTAGCTTTTCATCGAGCGCCTGTGCATCGCGCTCAACCTGCCGCGCCCAGCAATGGCGCAGGAGCAGAACCACCTCAATGACGACGTGTTCGAGCGAAGCGGAAGGAACCGAAGGAGGCGTTTTACCAAGGTTATAAAGGGATCGGATGGTGGGCGTGACAGGGATTGAACCTGTGACCCCTGCAATGTCAATGCAGTGCTCTCCCGCTGAGCTACACGCCCATCCGAAGCCGCGCATACACCACTTTTGGTCCATCGCGTCAATAGTGGGAAAAGGGAAAGAATGCCCGGTCTGTTTCTTTGTTTTGACGCAATTCCCTAGGGAAAGCGCTACCCGCTTTTCCCGGGAAAACCGCTTCACACTTTTCCTGGAATTGCTCTCGTCGCTCGAGGCGCGCCGAAAAGCGCGTCAGGCGGCCTGCAGCATCTTTTCGACCTCGTTGACGAGGTCGCGCAGGTGGAACGGCTTGGACAGCACCTTAGCGTCCTTCGGCGCCTTGGAATCGGGATTGAGCGCGACGGCGGCGAAACCGGTGATGAACATGACCTTGAGGTCGGGATCGATCTCGGTGGCGCGGCGGGCGAGCTCTATGCCGTCCATCTCCGGCATGACGATATCGGTCAACAGCAGCGAGAAAGGCTCTTCGCGCAGACGCTCATAGGCGCTGGCGCCATTGTCGAAGTCGCTGACCTGGTAGCCGGCGCGCTCCAATGCCTTGACGAGGAACCGGCGCATATCGTCGTCGTCTTCCGCCAATAGAATGCGTGCCATTGTAACCCGTCCGAATCACCCGCCCGAGATTGCCGTGGGGCAAGCCCGTTAACCATCCTGTATATGAGGATGTGACGGTAAACATCAAGTGAACGAAGACAGATGCGATCCGCATTTAACAAGGCGGCCCGGACGCTGAAATGCTGGACATGCGCCCGGTGAGATGGCACCTTCCAATGATGATGCATTGGTGTTTCCGGGTTCGTTCAAATTGAAAACGGCAGCCGAGGATTTTTCGGTCGTTCCACCCTTCGAAATCCGGTCGCGCGCCGAGCAGTGCGTCCCCTTCCTCTTCAACTCGCCGCATAGCGGCCGCTACTATCCCGACCGCTTCCTGGCGATGGCGCGGCTGGACCGCAACGCCATCCGCCGGTCCGAGGATTGCTATGTCGAGGAACTGTTCGGCGGCGCCGTCGCGCTCGGCGCGCCGATGCTGGCGGCAAACTTCCCGCGCGCCTATCTCGACGTCAACCGCGAGCCGTGGGAGCTCGATCCGCGCATGTTCGCCGAGCCGGTGCCGTCCTTCTGCAACATCCGCTCGGCGCGGGTGGCGGGCGGGCTGGGCACCGTGCCCAAGCTGGTGGGAGAGGGGCTCGACATCTATTCCGGCCGTTTGCCGCTGGCGGAGGCTATCGCGCGCATCGAGGCCGTCTACAAGCCCTATCACGAGACGCTGAAACGGCTGCTGACCAGGACCCATGCGCGGTTCGGCTATGCCGTGCTGATAGATTGCCACTCGATGCCGGCAAGCATCCGGGTCGGCGACAATGGCTTAAGGCCTGACTTCATCGTCGGCGATCGTTTCGGCATCTCCGCCTCGCCGGCGTTGACTGAGACGGCGATCGGCCTGCTCATCGGCATGGGCTATACCGTCGCCCACAACAAGCCCTATGCCGGAGGCTTCATCACCGAGCATTATGGCCGCCCGGCGCGCCATCTCCATGCGCTGCAGATCGAGGTCAATCGCGGGCTCTACATGAACGAGCGGACGTTCCAGAAATCCGCCGGCTTCGACGCACTCGCCGACGATCTGGCACAATTCTCGGCCGATCTGATGGCGATGCCCGACCACCATTTCGTCGATCTTCCGCTTGCCGCAGAATGACCAAATAGAAGTTTCAAGTGCTGGTCGGGAAAGACGCCTGGTCCGCCGGATGCCGCCCTGAAAAAAAGACCGCATCGTTCTCACGACACGGTCGAAGTCTAGGGAGGAAACGCCCAAGGAGGGCATGAACAGGAAAACCTGTTCGAGAACAAATCTATTGTGCGCTGCACAAATGTCAAGCTGTCTCCCGGGTTTTTAAATCACTCTGATGTGGAAATTGCATTTCGGTGCCGCCTGCGTGACATTGAGGCAACAGTTGTCGATGCGCAAATGTCTCTGCGCGCCCTTGTCTTGGCGGAAAACCGTGGCTTTGGCGGAAAAATTTGGGCAAATGACAGGTCCGGCATGCTGCAACGCGGGAGAATCAGTTGGACATCAGCATCGATTTCATGCGCCGCATTGCAGTTGCCGCCGCCGCCGAGACCTTGCCGCGCTTCCGCAGCCAAGGCGCTGTCGTCAACAAGGAGGCAGGCAGCTTCGATCCGGTCACCGAGGCCGACCGCGAGGCCGAGCGGGTCATCCGGGCGCTGATATCAGCGGAATATCCAGATCATGGCATCCTCGGCGAGGAGCATGGCAGCGAGAACACATCCAGCAGGCATGTCTGGGTGATCGATCCGATCGACGGCACACGAGCCTTCATTTCCGGCCTGCCTGTCTGGGGAACGCTGGTCGGGCTGACGGTCGACGGCGATGCTGTTGCCGGCATGATGTCGCAACCCTTCACCGGAGAGCTGTTCTACGCCAACGCCTCGGGTTCGCACTATGAAGGCCCGGGCGGACCGCGAAAACTCGCGACGCGCAAGACGACGGATCTCGCCGAGGCGACGCTGTTCACCACGACGCCGGCGCTGTTCAAGGGCGAGGCGCGCCAGCGTTATGACCGCTTCGAGACAACGGTCCGGCTCGCCCGCTACGGCACCGACTGCTACGCTTTCGCCATGGTCGCGGCGGGCAGCGTCGACATCGTCGCCGACCCCGGACTGAAACCCTATGATATCGTCGCGCTGATCCCGATCATCGAGAAGGCCGGCGGCGTCGTCACCACCTTCGACGGCGGACCGGCCGAGAAGGGCGGCGACATCGTGGCCGCGGCGACGCCGGAGCTTCATGCAGCGGCGATGGCGGCGCTGCGCGGTTAGGGTCCGCTGATATTCAGGTGATGCCGGTCTGCAAATGGCGGTTACCTGCGCTTCCGGTGCTCACGTACAAAAGGTACGCTCCGCTCCGGCCTACGCCGGCCGAAGCCCTCATAGGCGCCTCCGTCCTATAAAGGCTACGGCCGGCGTAGGCCGGTTCTCGGAAACCACCATTTTCGACTCGGCCTGACCTGAATCTCAACGAACCTTGGCGCGGCGACCTCCTGACAGCAGGATGTCAGTAGTCCTCTGCTATGGAACAATGTCACCAGAGGGAGGAAGACATGACAACGCGATCAGCAGCCGGCCGTTCCGGCGATGGCCCGGCAGACGGCCGGAACGACTTCGATTTCTTTTTCGGCCGCTGGGACGTCAGCCATCGAAGGCTGCAAGCGCGGCTTGCGGGCAATACGAATTGGGACGAGTTCGGCGGAACATGCGATGTGCGCCGGATCCTTGGCGGTCTCGGCAATGTCGACGACAATGTCATTGAATTGCCCGGCGGCGCCTATCTTGCCGCTACCGTCCGGACCTTCGATCCGGCGACGGAACAATGGTCGATCTGGTGGATCGACGGTCGCAACCCCTCGAGCATCGATGTGCCGATGCGCGGCCGCTTCGAGGCGGGCGTCGGTACGTTCCTGTGCGACGACGTTTTCGACGGCCGCAAGATTAGGGTTCGTTTCCTCTGGTCGCGGATGACGGAAAAATCGGCGCGCTGGGAGCAGGCTTTTTCACCCGATGGTGGCGAGACCTGGGAGACCAACTGGATCATGGATTTTTCCCGACAAGCGTAAACGGACTCTGAGTACGGGCAAATCAAGCTGCGTCGTCGGTCCCGGGGATGAAGGCATCGAAGGCGGCAAGGAACTGCTCGCGGTAGAGGTCGGCTTCCTGCAGGATTTCATGGCGCGCGCCATCGATCATCAGCAAGGAGCCGAGACGCAGACGCCTGGCGTAGGCTTCCACGGCCCTGGTCGAGACGACCTGGTCGGCGCCGGCGGCGATCACCAGCAAGGGAACCTGGATCCTGGCCATGAAGTCCGGATCGCTGATGATTTCGGAGGCTTCCGCCGCCGCCTTCAGCCAGCGGATCGTCGGCCCGCCGAGCGCCAGCTGCGGATAGGTTTCGTAGAGCAAGGTGTTGCGCCGATACCGCTGCGGATCCGATGTCACCTTGTTGGTGGCAAAGGGCGCGGTTTCCTTCGGCCGCGGACCCCAGGCGGCATAGAGCCGGCCAAGGCCGAGGTAGCTGAACAGCGTACAGACGCGGCGAACGGTCGTTATCGATACCGGCAGGTCAGGCACCGTCAGGAACGGGGCGATCAGCACCATGCGCCGCACGCGGTTGACCATCGAGGGCGCGGCAAGCAGCGTGATCACCGCGCCGGCCGAATGCGCCAATATGTAATATGGCCCACGGCAATCGGGCAACACGATCTCCTCGAAGAACTGTTCCAGATCGCTGGTGTAATCGAAGAAGCTCCTGACATAACCGCGCTGGCGGTCGCCGATCAGCCGATCGGAATCGCCCTGGCCGCGCCAGTCGAGGGTGGCGACACCGAGGCCGCGCCCGGTAAGATCGCCGATGGTCTCGAAGTATTTTTCGATGCACTCGTTGCGGCCGGTCAGCACGACCACGGTGCCCTTCATCGGACGGGTGGTGGCGGCAAACAGGCCGTAGCGGATTTTCTTGCCGTCGCGTGCGGTGAAGAAGCCGCCGGCCGCATTTTCCGGTATCGGATTGCCCGGAATTTCGTGGAAGAGATCCGTCATTCGGCGCTTCGTTGTTTGCTGTCCCGGCCGATCCTGCCGAGACGTCGGCATGGTGATAGACGGCCATGCGCCAAAAGCAAAGGCGTTGCGGGAGATGGAAAGGCAACGAATGAGGCCGGAAGCAGCCTGCGGCGGGCTTCCGGCCTCTGTCGAGCCGGGAGGAAGGGACGTTACACCCGGTTCGGCCTCGTCGCGGCACCGCATCCGGTTGCCGCTGTTTCTTGATCCTGGAAAACAATCTAGCTCTGCCTGGCTGAACGTCCGCCGAAGCCTCGGTTCATCTGCCGTTCATCAAGGCTCGAAACCCAGCGGTTTTTCGCCGGCAGGAAAATCTTGAAATGCTCCTGCCTGCTCCCCAAATGTCTGCTGCGGCCGCCAATGTCGGGGCCGCTGGCCCACTCGGAACGCCTCAACGGGTTTCGCACCGGCCATACGCAAACCATGTTGCTCAACAGGAGAACACACCATGCGTCACGTTGATTTTTCCCCGCTTTACCGTTCGACCGTCGGCTTCGACCGGCTATTCACCATGCTCGATTCGCTTGCGCAGCCTGACGGCGCGCAGACCTATCCGCCCTACAACATCGAGCGTACCGGCGAGGATTCCTACCGCATCTCGATGGCTGTCGCCGGTTTCTCGGACGAGGAAATCTCGATCGAGGCCCACCGCAATGTGTTGACCGTCAAGGGCGAGCGCAAGGAAGAGGGCAATGGCGAAGGTGCCGAGCTGCTCTACCGCGGTATCGCTTCGCGCGCCTTCGAGCGCCGCTTCCAGCTTGCCGACCACGTCGATGTCGTCGGCGCCACGCTGAAGAACGGCCTGCTCTTCGTCGACCTCAAGCGTAACATCCCCGAGGAGCTGAAGCCCCGCAAGATCGCGATCACCGCGTCTTCGGGCAAGGCCAAGCAGATCGAGGCCAAGACCGCCAACTAAATTAATACATCGCCTTCCAGGCAAGGGCGGCGCGGAGAGATCCTCGCCGCCTTTTTTGTTTGATACGCGCCTATCCGGCGATCAGACGGCCAAAACGGTCGACGTCTTCGGCTGTCGTCGCAAAGCTGGTGACGAAGCGATAGAGCGCTTCGTCCTCACCTATATGGCCGTCGAAACCAAGCGGCCTGTGCCAGTCATAGAAGGCGGCTCCCGCCGCTTGCAACCTCTCGGCCTCGGCCTTTTTCATCACCGCGAAGACCTCGTTGGCTTGTGGCAGCCAGGCCAGACTAGCAGATGAAGAATCCTCGATCGCCGCCGCAAGCCGAGCCGCCATGGCGTTGGCATGCCGAGCCGTGTCAAGCCACAGGCCATCTTTGAAATAAGCGTCGAACTGTGCCGCGACAAAGCGCGATTTCGAGAACAATTGCGCGGCGCGCTTGCGCAGGAAGGCCAGTTCCCCGGCGCGATCGAGACCGAAAAGCACGATCGCTTCGGCACACCAGCAGCCGTTCTTGGTGCCGCCGAAGGAGAGGATATCGACGCCGCGCTTCCAGGTCATTTCCGCCGGCGTCGTATCCAGCGCGACCAGCGCATTGGCAAAACGGGCGCCGTCCATATGCAACGGCACCTTGTAATGCCTAGCGATCGCCGAAATCTTGTCGATCTCGTCCAATGAGTAGACGGTACCGACCTCGGTCGACTGGGTAATCGAAACCGCCATCGGCCGTCCCCAATGGACGATTTCCGGTGCGTAACGGCCAATCGTGTTTTCCAGATTGTGCGGGTCGATCTTGCCAAGAGCACCGTCGATGGCACAGAGCCGCGAGCCGCCGCTAAAATATTCCGGCGCGCCGCATTCATCCTCGATGACATGCGATTCGCGATGGCAGAAGGAAATGCCCCCCGGTTTGTTGTAGGTGGTCAGCGACAGTGAATTGGCGGCGGTGCCGGTCGCCACGAAGAACACCGCAACCTCGCGTTCGAAAATCTCGCTGAAGCGTTGATAAACCGCCTGGTCGAGCGCACCGTCGCCATAGGCGGTGGACAACCCGCCGGCAGCGCCCGACAGGCCGGCAACGATATTGGGATGGGCGCCTGCCCAATTGTCGGAAGCGAAGAACATGCATCTGCCTGTGTTTTGGGGAAATCCGCATGAAGTTGACCGGTTTCACAGGCCGACCGCAAGAGGCCACACGTCGGAAAACCGTTAAAGCCAGCCTGTACGGCAGCCAGCGGCTGACGACTGAAGCTTACGTTTTCCTTCGCCTCCGCGTAATTTTCTGTCGCCGAACGCCCAAGTTTTTTGTGAATCGGTCTTGTGCGCGTCTAGGATTTCTGTCATAAAAATTTAGGACAGTAGTGCTGTCTTATTTTGTCGCACAAATCGGGCTGGAGTGGCGTATCATTGGCTTCTCCGGCTATTGCCGCGAGCGACAGGTAGACGGCCCGGCTCTGGCCAGTACGAATACCATATGCGAAGCATGCGGAAAGCCGCATGGTTCGGCAAGGATTTCGCAAGACGTGCCGCAAGGATGAAGGGAAGCATGCGCTTCCCGACGCAAACCAGCGCCCTGAGGGCGCCGAATGGAGGACAGGATGATGACGGAATTGACGCCATCTGCGATCAACGGCCAGGCCGCGCAGACGAAAGCGGCAGCCGTCAAAAATCCGCTGCGCACCGATACCGGTTTCGCTGCCCATGGCCTTTACGATCCGCGCAACGAGCATGATTCCTGCGGTGTCGGCTTCATCGTCAATATGAAGGGCGTCAAGTCGCATCAGATCGTCAAGGACGGGCTTGCCGTGCTTGAAAACCTGACGCATCGCGGCGCCGTCGGCGCAGATCCGCTCGTCGGCGACGGCGCCGGCGTGCTGGTGCAGCTTCCCGACCGTTTCTTCCGCGAGGAAATGGCGGCCCAGGGCATCGAACTGCCGCCGGCGGGCCAGTACGGCGTCGGCCACTGGTTCATGCCGCAGGACGCGGCGCTTCGCGCCCATATCGAGGACATCATCGCCGAATCGGCACAGTCCGAGGGGCTTCCGCTGATCGGTTTCCGTGACGTTCCCGTCGACAATTCGTCGCTGTCGAAGGCTCCGGACATCGTGGCATCCGAGCCGTACCACCGGCAAGTCTTCATCGGCCGCACGGCAGACATTACCGACGACGAGGAGTACGAGGCCAGGCTCTATCTGCTGCGCAAGGTCATATCGGGCCGCATCTACGCCGAGAACGACAACAAAGACATCGGTTCCTACTGCGTGTCGCTGTCGGCGCGTACCATCGTCTACAAGGGCATGTTCCTGGCTTATCAGGTCGGTGTCTATTACAAGGACCTGACCGATCTGCGTTTTGAGACCGCGCTGATCCTTGTCCACCAGCGTTTCTCGACCAACACCTTCCCGTCGTGGAAGCTGGCGCATCCCTATCGCATGGTCGCCCACAATGGCGAGATCAATACCGTGCGCGGCAACAACAACTGGATGGCGGCGCGGCAGGCGTCCGTAGACTCCGAGCTGTTCGGCAACAACATCTCGAAGCTCTGGCCAATCTCTTATGACGGCCAGTCCGACACCGCGTGCTTCGACAACGCGCTCGAATTCCTGTTCCAGGGCGGATACAAGCTCAGCCACGCCATGATGATGCTGATCCCGGAAGCCTGGGCCGGCAACAAGCTCATGGATGCCGATCGCAAGGCCTTTTACGAATACCATGCCGCACTGATGGAGCCCTGGGATGGGCCGGCGGCGGTCGTCTTCACCGATGGCCGCCAGATTGGCGCTACGCTCGACCGCAACGGTCTTCGTCCGGCGCGTTACATCGTTACTGATGACGACCGCGTCATCATGGCTTCCGAGGCCGGCGTGCTGCCGGTGCCGGAGGAAAAGATCGTTAAGAAGTGGCGGTTGCAGCCCGGCCGCATGCTTTTGATCGACCTGGAAAAGGGCCGCATCATTTCCGACGAGGAGATCAAGTCGGAGATTGCGACCAGGCACCCCTACAAGAGCTGGCTCGCCAATACGCAGCTTATCCTGGAGGATCTGAAGCCGGTCGAGCCGCGCGCGCTGCGCAAGGATGTCTCGCTGCTCGATCGCCAGCAGGCTTTCGGCTACAGCCAGGAAGACACCAAGCTTTTGATGTCGCCGATGGCGACGACCGGCCAGGAAGCGGTTGGATCGATGGGCACCGATACGCCGATTTCGGCGATGTCGGACAAGTCGAAGCTGCTCTACACCTATTTCAAGCAGAACTTCGCCCAGGTCACCAATCCGCCGATCGATCCGATCCGAGAGGAGCTGGTGATGAGCCTGGTTTCCTTCATCGGGCCACGGCCGAACATCTTCGACCTCGTCGGCAATTCGCGCCGCAAGCGGCTCGAAGTGCGCCAGCCGATCCTGACCAATGGCGATCTCGAAAAGATCCGCTCCATCGGCCATACCGAGGATCGCTTCGACACCAAGACGATCGACATCACCTATGGCTCGAACGAGGGCGCGGCCGGCATGCAGGGCGCTATCGACCGGCTGTGCGAGCGCTCGGAAGCGGCGGTGGCCGGCGGCTACAACATCATCATCCTGTCAGACCGTCAGCTCGGGCCGGACCGCATCGCCATACCGGCGTTGCTGGCCACGGCCGCGGTGCACCATCACCTGATACGCAAGGGGCTGCGCACCTCGGTCGGGCTCGTCGTGGAATCCGGCGAGCCGCGCGAGGTGCATCATTTCTGCTGTCTCGCCGGCTACGGCGCCGAAGCGATCAATCCCTATCTCGCCTTCGACACGCTGCTCGACATGCACAAGCGCGGCGAGCTGCCGGCCGAGGTCGACGCCTATGAAGTCGTCTCCCGCTACATCAAGTCGATCGGCAAGGGCATCCTCAAGGTGATGTCCAAGATGGGCATCTCGACCTACCAGTCCTATTGCGGCGCGCAGATATTCGACGCCATCGGGCTGAAGTCGGATTTCGTGCAGCAGTATTTCACCGGCACCGCGACGCTGATCGAAGGCGTCGGGCTGGACGAGATCGCGGAAGAGACGGTCAGGCGCCATTCCGACGGCTTCGGCAACGACCCGGTGCTGCGCAACAGCCTTGAGGTCGGCGGCGAATACATGTTCCGCATGCGCGGCGAGGCGCATATGTGGTCGCCCGATGCGGTCGCCACCTTGCAGCACGCCGTGCGCCAGGGCTCGTGGGAAACCTTCAAGGAATATTCCGCCCAGATCGACAGTGCGACGGCCCGCGCCCAGACCATTCGCGGCCTGTTCAAGATCAGGCTCGCGGATGAAACCGGCCGCAAGAAGGTCGCGCTCGACGAGGTCATGCCGGCTGCCGACATTGTCAAGCGGTTCTCGACCGGGGCGATGTCGTTCGGCTCGATCTCCAGGGAGGCGCACACCACGCTGGCGCGCGCCATGAACGCCATCGGCGGCAAGTCGAACACCGGCGAGGGCGGCGAAGAAGCCGACCGTTATCTGCCGCTGCCAGGCGGCGGCAAGAACCCCGAGCGCTCGGCGATCAAGCAGGTCGCGTCGGGACGTTTCGGCGTGACTGCCGAATATCTGGTCAATTCCGACGTGATGCAGATCAAGGTCGCGCAGGGCGCCAAGCCTGGCGAGGGCGGCCAGCTGCCCGGCCACAAGGTCGATGCCACCATCGCCAAGGTCAGGCACTCGACGCCGGGCGTCGGCCTGATCTCGCCGCCGCCGCATCACGACATCTATTCGATCGAGGATCTGGCGCAGCTCATCTACGATTTGAAGAACGTCAATCCGGCGGCGGATGTCTCGGTCAAGCTGGTGTCCGAAGTCGGCGTCGGCACCGTCGCGGCCGGCGTCGCCAAGGCGCGCGCCGACCACATCACCATATCGGGCTATGATGGCGGCACCGGCGCCTCGCCGCTGACCTCGCTCAAGCATGCCGGCAGCCCGTGGGAAATGGGCCTTGCCGAGACGCATCAGACGCTAGTGCTCAACGGGCTCAGATCGCGCGTTGCGCTGCAGGTCGATGGCGGCCTGCGCACTGGCCGCGACGTCATCGTCGGCGCCTTGCTTGGCGCCGACGAGTTCGGCTTCTCGACCGCGCCGCTGATTTCGGCCGGCTGCATAATGATGCGCAAGTGCCACCTCAACACCTGTCCGGTCGGCGTGGCGACGCAGGACCCGGTGCTGCGCAAGCGCTTCAAGGGCACGCCCGAGCACGTCATCAACTTCTTCTTCTACGTGGCGGAAGAGGTGCGCGAACTGCTCGCCGAAATGGGCTTCACCCACATCGACCAGATCATCGGCGATACCGACCTGCTGGAGAAGCGCGACGTGATCGAGCACTGGAAGGCGCGCGGGCTCGATTTCGGCAAGATGTTCTTCAAGCCGGACGCGCCGCATCACGCGGTGCACTGGACCGAGCGGCAGAAGCACCCGATCGACGATGTGCTCGACCGCAAGCTGATCGAGCTGGCAAAGCCGGCGCTGGAAAGCCGGCAACCGGTCAGCATCGAACTGCCGATCCGCAATGTCGACCGCTCGGCGGGCGCCATGCTGTCGGGCGAAGTGGCCAAGCGCTTCAAGCACAAGGGGCTGCGCGAGGACACGATTTCGGTCAAGCTCACCGGCACGGCCGGGCAGTCCTTCGGCGCCTTCCTGGCGCGCGGCGTCTCGTTCGAGCTGGTCGGCGCCGGCAACGATTATGTCGGCAAGGGCCTGTCGGGCGGGCGCATCGTCATCCGTCCGCCGGAAGAGGCCAAGATCGTCGCAGCAGAATCCATCATCGTCGGCAATACGGTGCTCTATGGCGCGACCGAGGGCGAGGCCTATTTCGCCGGCGTGGCCGGCGAGCGTTTCGCGGTGCGCAACTCTGGCGTGGCCGCCGTCGTCGAAGGCGTCGGCGACCATGGCTGCGAGTACATGACCGGCGGCATCGTCGTCGTCATCGGCCAGACCGGCCGCAATTTCGCCGCCGGCATGTCGGGCGGTGTCGCCTATGTGCTCGACGAGGCGGGCGATTTCGCCGAGCGCTGCAATATGGCGATGGTCGAGCTGGAGCCGGTTCCGGAAGAAGACGATCTGATGGAGAAGCTGCTGCATCATGGCGGCGACCTCGATCACAAGGGTCGCGTCGATGTGTCAGGCGACATGACCAGCCATGACGAGGAACGGCTCTACCAGCTTATCTCCAACCATGTGCATTACACGGGTTCGGTGCGCGGCCGCGAGATCCTCGACGACTGGACGGTTTTCCGGCCGAAATTCCGCAAGATCATGCCGGTCGAATACCGCCGCGCGCTGATCGAGATGGAACGCATGCGCATGGGCGTGGCAGCGGAATAGATTTTGCGACGGCCGGGAAGCCTGGCTTCCCGGCACGGGGCTCATCAACAATCCTGACCTCGGGCTGAAGGTTGCCATGGCTGCCTCAAGAGGTTAACCGGTGCGACGGCAAGTTAGATTTGCGGGCGCACCATCTGGACAGCAGGAACTGGACTATGGGCAAGGTAACAGGCTTTCTCGAGATCGACCGGCAGGTGCACAAGTACCAGCCGGCTTCCGACCGCATCCGGCATTTCCGTGAATTCACGCTGCCGATGTCGGACAAGGAGGTCGAGAAACAGGCCGCGCGCTGCATGGATTGCGGCATTCCGTTCTGCCACGGGCCGACCGGCTGCCCGATCCACAACCAGATCCCGGACTGGAACGACCTCGTCTACAATGGCGACTGGGACAATGCGATCCGCAACCTGCATTCGACCAACAATTTCCCGGAATTCACCGGCCGCATCTGCCCGGCGCCTTGCGAGGAAGCCTGTACGCTGAACCTCGAGGACATCCCGGTCGCCATCAAGACCGTCGAGCAGGCGATCGCCGACAAGGCTTACGAGACCGGCCATATCAGGCCCTATCCGCCGGAGAAGAAGACGGGAAAGCGCGTCGCCGTCATCGGCTCGGGACCGGCCGGCATGGCGGCGGCCCAGCAGCTCGGCCGCGCCGGCCATGACGTGCATGTCTATGAGCGCGAGAGCCGGCCGGGCGGGTTGATGCGCTACGGCATCCCCGACTTCAAGATCGAGAAGCACTATATCGACCGGCGTATTGAGCAGATGCAGGGCGAGGGCGTGAGCTTCTATTGCGGCGTCAATGTCGGCGTCGACAAGAAGGTGGAGGAATTGCTCGCCGAATATGATGCGGTGCTCTATTGCGGCGGTTCGGAAACGCCGCGTGCCGCCGACATTCCCGGCGATGATCTTGAGGGCGTGCATGACGCGATGCCCTATCTGGTGCAGCAGAACAAGCGCGTCGGCGGCGAAGCGATCCAGTCGGTGGCGTGGCCCTCGCCCCCGATCGTCGCCGGCGGCCAGCATGTCGTCGTCGTTGGCGGCGGCGACACCGCCTCCGACTGCGTCGGCACCGCCTTCCGCCAGGGCGCCGTGCGCGTCACCCAGCTCGACATCCGCCCGCAGCCACCGGAGAAGGAAGACAAGCTGGCGGTCTGGCCCTATTGGGCGACCAAGATGCGTACGTCATCCTCGCAGGCCGAGGGCGCGGAACGCGAATTCCAGGTAGCGACACTGGAGTTCATCGGCGAGGATGGCCAGCTGACCGGCGTCAAATGCTGCGAAGTCGATGAAAAGCGCAAGCCGATCGCCGGCACCGAATTCGTCATCCGCGCGGATCTGGCCTTCATCGCCATCGGCTTTGCTGGCCCCGCCGCGGCTGGCGTGGTGCAGGAACTGGACGGGCAGATGAAGATCGCCACCGATGCCCGCCGCTCCAGGAATGTCGAGGCCAACGACCGCGATTACAGGACCAGCGTCGAACGGCTCTACGCGGCGGGCGACGTGCGACGTGGCCAGTCGTTGGTCGTCTGGGCGATCCGCGAGGGCCGCCAGGCGGCGCGTGCGATCGACGAGGCGCTTATGGGATCGACCGTCCTGCCACGCTGAGATCGTTTGGAAACCCTACTCCTGCGGCCATCTGCGGGCGTTTCCGCCGGATCAAGGATTGATTGCCGTCGTCTTGTCGCTTCCAGCGGCTGCCGTCGCGGGATTGACCTTGGGCGGCCAGGAAAAATCGTCGGCGCGGCCGGGCGAGGCTTTGGGGGCCTTGCCCTCGACGGCGAGCTTTTCGCCGGGTCTGTCCGCCTTTTTCAGTGGGGTGGCGCCGAGAAGTTCCGAGCCGCCGTCGAGCGCCGGATCGCTGAGCAGCATCGGTACGGTTCGGTCAACTTCCATGGGCGCGGCCGCCGGCGCCTCGACGGGAGCGCCGGCCGGCGCGGCGGCGGTCGTGGCGCCTCCCGGTGCACTCAGCCCCAGGATCTTCAGCAGCGGTTTTTCGGCATAGAAGGCGAGCTTGCGTTTGCCGGCCTTCGACACGTTGATGCCGTCATCGGTGCGCAGGCGCACCGCCTGGCCGTTGATGTCTGGCCCGCTGATGACGAAGGCGCCGTTCTCGTCGACGAAACCGTCCCAGATGTCGATGAATTCGCCGCCGTGAGTTTCGGCCGCCGACCGGTAGATGTCGTTGAAAGCCAGCATGTCGGAGGTCATCTTCGCCACCCGGAAAGGCGGCATGCCGACCCACAGATAGGGAACCTTGGTCGACGCGATGGCCTTGCCGAGCGCCTCGGTCCGGCGCTCGTATTCCTTGGTCCAGTTCTCCGATCGCGGCTGTTCGCGTACATCGTCGACGCGCATTTGCTGACGGTCGTTGGAACCAAGCATGACGACCACGGCCGCGGGCTTTTCGGTCTCGATCAGCGATTTGATCTGTTCGGGCCAGTTGTAGACGTCGTCACGCACGAGGCCGGACGAACCATTGCCGCGAACGACGATCCTGACGCCAGCGTTTTGCGCAAAAGCGGCATCCAGCCCTTCGGCGAGGCCGCTCGCCATGAAATCGCCGACCACCAGAACAGTGCGGGCATCCGGCGCCTTCTCGACAATGGGGGTTGTTGGCTCAGCTGGTCGGCGCGGCGCGGCGCGAGGCTTTCTTGCCTTCGTGAGTGGCCTGGCTGGCTGGATTTGCCGCGGTGGCGGCTCGATCCGCTCGCTCCGGCGCGGAAACAACAGGTCGCGCAGCGACCAGCCACGGCTTTCTTCCTGCGCCATGGCCGGTGTGTGAAAGGCGCCGGCGATGCCCGCCACCAGGACGACAATGGCCAGAGCGAGTACCGGCACGCGACGAAGGATCACCCGGATGCGCGCAGCCGAAACCAATCACCCTCTCCATCCCTGGGCGCATGGCCCGAAAGCGGATTCGGAAGGGGCCATGCGCGCGAATTAACGTGCTACAGCGTCCTCTGCGCGTTCGAAAGGACGCACGCTGTAGACGGCTCTATTTCTGCCTGAGCCATTTGAGCACTTCCATGCTCGGATGTCCGTCCTGGGTCAAGCCGGCCTTCGCCTGGAAGGCCATAATGGCGGCTTTCGACCCCTCGCCGATCTTGCCGTCGAACTTACCCGAATAGTAGCCGTGCTCGGAAAGCCGTTGTTGAAGCTCCTGCCTTTCCTCGAAGGAAAGCTTGGTGAAGGGCCGCTTCCAATCCTGCACAAGCCCGCCATAGCCGGCGATATCATCGGCAAGAAGGCCGACGGCAATCGCGTATTTGTCGGCATTGTTGTAGCGCTTGATGACCGAAAAATTCTTGATCATCAGGAAGGTCGGTCCACCGCGGCCGCCGGGCACCTTCAACGTCGCCTTGTCCGCGCCATTCCTGAACGGCTTGCCGTTGGCGCGCTTGACACCCAGCGCTTGCCATTGCGACAGCGACATCGATCCTTTCGGGAATTTCTTGCCGTCCGGAAGGACGACTTCATAGCCCCAGGTCTTGCCGGCCTGCCAGCCGTTCTTCCTGAGCAGATTGGCGGACGTTGCCAATGCGTCGGGAATAGAATTCCAGATATCGCGCCTGCCGTCGCCGTCCATGTCGACCGCGTAGGACTGGTAGCTGGTCGGAATAAACTGGGTATGGCCCATCGCGCCTGCCCATGAGCCGACCAGGTGGCTTTCGTCGATGTCGCCCCTCTGCAGAATCTTCAAGGCCGCGATCAACTGGGTGCGGGCATATTTCGATCGTCTCTTATCGGCGTAGCCGAGCGTTGCCAGCGAACGCACGACATTGCGGATGATATCGTTGCGCTTGAGGGTTTCGCCATAGTTCGATTCCATCGACCAGATGGCCAGCAGGACGTTGCGGTCGACGCCGTACTTGGCCTCGATCCTGTCCAGCCACGGTTTCCATTTCCTGGCCATTTGCTGGCCGACGGCGATCGACTGGTCATGGACGCGATTGTCGAAATAGTCCCAGGCGGGCGCCGTGAACTCGGGCTGAAAGCGTGCTTTCTCCAGCACCTCCGGGTCGGCATCCTTTATGCCCCTGAATGCCTGGTCGTAGACAGCGCCGGAAACGCCACTCTGCACCGCGGTGGCGCGGAAGCTGGCAACCCATTGGCGGAAACCGGCGTCGGCAAAAGCAGACCCGGCTGGCATCAGCAAGGCAAGCGAGAGGCCGGCGGCCGCCACGACGCTCGTCAGGCGCCTTGCTGCATTGCGTAGGAACATCTTTTCCTCCTTTTTCATCACAGGAAGATCATTCATCGCCGAAGCCGGTTAGGATTTAGTTTACCATAGGTGCTGTTGGGAACGAAAAGACAGGTCGATGCTTTAGGGATTGCAAATTTTCATCGGATAGTCGGTAATTCCCGATTTCGGCATGAAAATGTCTGCAAGCGGTTGCCCACGAGGCTAGCAAGGATAAATGGCAGCATGAAGAGAGTTCGCAAGGCAGTTTTCCCGGTCGCTGGCCTCGGCACGCGGTTTCTCCCGGCTACCAAGGCTGTTCCCAAGGAAATGCTGACCGTCGTCGACAGGCCGGTCATCCAGTATGTCGTCGACGAGGCGCGCGAGGCGGGCATTGAGCATTTCATCTTCGTGACCGGCCGCAACAAGGCAGTCATAGAAGATCATTTCGATATCCAGTTCGAGCTCTATGACACACTCGCCCAGCGCGGCAAGGACGACCAGCTCGCCCGCCTGCAACGGTTGCAGCCTGGGCCGGGGCAGACCAGCTTCACCCGCCAGCAGGTGCCGCTCGGACTTGGACATGCCGTCTGGTGCGCCCGCGAACTGGTCGGCGACGAGCCTTTCGCGCTGCTCTTGCCCGACATGATCATGCAGTCGGAAAAAAGCTGCATGAAGGACATGGTCGAGCTCTATGCCGAGACCGGCAACAACATCATCGCGGTCCAGGAATGCGACCCGGCCGAGGCCCATAAATACGGCATCGTCGGCCGCGGTGAGGATACGCATCATGGGTTTCGGATCACCGGTATGGTGGAGAAGCCGAAGGCTGGCACCGCACCCTCCAATCTCTACATCAACGGACGCTACATCCTGCAGCCTGAGATATTCGGGATCCTTGAAAGCCAGGAGAAGGGCGCTGGCAACGAGATCCAGCTCACCGATGCGATGCTGAAACTGGAGAAACAGCAGCCGTTCTACGGTTACCATTATCAGGGGCGCACCTTCGATTGCGGATCGCCCGAGGGCTTTGTCGAGGCCAATGTCGCCTTCGCGCTGTGGCGCAGCGATATGAATGCGAGCATGGCGGGCGTCATCCGCACGCTGCTCGACGAGTTGAAGCCGTCACAACGCAAGGGCGCTGCTTTTTAGGGCCACTCGTCGATGCCGGTCGGCTTGCCTTACCGCTGGACCTTCACGCCAAGGAATATGCTGTTGGCCGTGTAGTCGCGGCCCTCCAGGTTGCTGGTCTGCTTTTCGGTCCTGACGCGGGTGGTGAGGCCGGTATAGCGGTTCAGCCACCATGTCAGCCCGGCCTCGGCGCTCAGCGTCAGATCATGGCCGTCGGAGCCTATGTAATCACGCCAGTCCGCGCCAAGGGCGGCGTTCCCGGTCAGATTGGCACGGATTAGCCGCTCGCCGGTGAGGCGGCCGGAATAGAGGATGTCGCCGCTTTCTCCGGCGGTCGTCGAGTCCTCGACGGTCGTCTGTCCGGTGAGGCCGATTATGGTGCCGCGCTCGGGCGACCATTTGAGGTCGGCGTTCACCGTAGCGCCCGAAATCGCCTGCAGTCGGTCGTCATCGATGGCTTCCCTGAGCCAGCCGGCCGAGAATTCGCCGGCAAGTTTCTCGCCCATGTCGAGTTCAACGCCGGCCCGGGCGCCGAGCCGTGTCGAGGATCGTTCGTACCCGCTGCTATCGACGCGCTGATCATAGAGCCGGCGGCCGACCTCGATCTCGGTGAAGGGGGTGATGGCGGGAGAGATCTCGTAGCCAGTGCGCAAGGTCGCGGTATAGAGGGTCGAGTCGCGGTCCTTCTGCGACAGTGATCCACCCGTCGAAAGTTTGGCATCGCCATAGATATCGTGTTCGGCCGCACCGGTCAGCGCAAAGCGCATCTTGCCGGCATCCTTCTCGACTGCGAGGCTGCCGTCGATGGTCTGGCGCACCGGCTGCTCGGCGGTGCCTTCGATGACGACGGGCGATGAGGCCGATTCCGGCGCCGCCTCGTAACCGAGCCTGGCGATAGCGCGCAGATCGTTGTCGAGGTCGACATTGAGCGTGCCTTCGACACGGCCGCGCAACTCTTGGATCTCGTCGCCCGATATGGTCTTGAGAAAGGTGCCGTAGCCGTCGATGATGGCCGAATTCTCTCGCCAGTCGGAGATCGCATTGAAGCGCAGCGTCGTTTCCGACAGCAGTGCCGGCTTGCCACCATTGCTCGAATCGGCATTCGACGTCGCCGTCAGGCCTTGCTCGAGCGTCGGCCTGATCACGAAGGAGCCAAGTTTGATGCCGGTGGCGGCGAAGGGGTCGTCCTCCGCCTTCTTGTCCTGGCCCTCGATCGCCTCGGCACGCTCGGCGCCGGGGTCAAGCGGCAGCCTGTCGGCGGAATCAATGGTCACGGCGCGGCGATTGGTGTCCTGATCCGTCTGGGCGGTGTCGGCGTCATCCGTCGTGGCCGTGGTTGTTGAGTCGACGGTGGTTTTCCTTGTCTTCTTGCTGTCAGCGGCTTCATCCTGCGCCTTGTCTTCATCGGCGGCGCGTTGCCTGGCGCT